>CAIYPU010000124.1 GCA_903928225.1 uncultured Chlorobiaceae bacterium | reverse complement strand
TTTTTTCCACGTTTCCGGCGCAACCTCGGGCAGCACTTTTACGGGACGGCGAAGATCGCAATCTGCGGCATAGCGCTTCAGTGCGCAGATGGACACGGGCTTGTCCATACCCTGCCGCCTGCATTCGTCTTCACAAGGTGCGGGGCATATCCGGCCGAGTATTCCGGGAAGCGGGATGGTTTGCCTGATGATCCTCAGAGCTTCACGGTCGTCGCCGCGTGCGATGGCGGAAATGAAATCGGGGATGTCGCACCCTGCCGGGCAGGAGCGTTCGCACGGCCCAAGACAGTCGCCGCAGTGCCGGCTGACGATGCGTTCGAGGCTCTGACGGCGCATGGCATCGAGCTCTTCATTCTCCGTTTCGATGACCATGCCGTCAGAAACCCTGGTGCTGCATGCCGGAACGAAGCGGTTTTTACCCATGATCTCGACGATGCACATCCAGCATGAACCGGTAAGATGGAGGGATTCATTGAAACAGAGCGTAGGGATGGTGATCCCGGCTGATGCCGCAGCCTCGAGAATTGAGGAACCCGGTGCCGCTGAAACCGGTTTGCCGTTGATAATGAGTGAAACAGGGTTCATGGCAGAGAATTATTGTTCCCGAAACGTTCTTCGATATGCCTGGCGACTTTCTCGAGCAGCCACATCGGCGTCGAGGTCGCCCCGCAGATGCCGACGGATGCGACGGAAGTGCCGTCGTCGTTTTTCAGCCACTCCTCTTCAAGATCGTCGATGTCTTCGATGAAATAGCTTCTGGGATTGGCGGCCCTGCAGATATTGAAGAGCACCTGCCCGTTCGAACTTTTCTTGCCTGCAACGAAGACGATACACTCGTTTGCAAGGGCGAAATCGTGCAGCTTCCGGTTCCTGCTCGATACCTGGATGCAGATGGTGTCCTTGTATACATGCTGCGGCATGGGCCTCGAGCCGGTCATTTCCGCGGTGATGTCGATATCCCGGATTGCCATCCAGGGTTCGGCGGTATCGCTGCCGGCGAACAGTTTTTCGAGATTCTCCTTCAGTTCGTGGAAGCCCGGAACGTCCATGGTGGTCTGGGAGATGAGCGCGGATTTTCTGGAAAGGTCCAGCGCGCTGATCTCTTCCGGGTCGGAAAGGTCCGCATGCTTGATGATGACTGCCCGGTTGTCGCACTGTCCGTTGATGCCGATGACCTCGGGATGGGAGTGTTTTCCGTAGATGATGACCTGATAGCCGAGCTGGTGGAGCAGCCGTGCCGTTCGCTGCAGTTTCGAGACGACCGGGCAGGTGGTGTCCGTCACCTCGAGGCTGTTTCCTTCCGCCGTCCTGTAGGTGGATGGAGGTTCGCCGTGCGCCCTGATGAGCACCGGCGCATCCTTGAGGGTGGACAACTGCTGTTCATCGATGGTGACGAGGCCGAGCCCTTCGAGCCTTTTCACTTCGACTTCGTTATGGACAACGTCGCCGAGTGAATACAGATGGCCGTTTTCCCTGAGTTTCTCTTCGGCGACATGGATGGTTCCCTGCACGCCGATGCAGAAGCCCGATGATGTTCTGTCCAGGTTGACTTTCACGTTTAGCCGGTTGATTCGATAATGATTCCTTGCATGGGCTGAAAAGCCGATGGTTGTGAATTTGCCTGACTATACTTCCACCAGTTCGACATCATGCAGTTCGGATCCCATGAAGAGCTTGTAGATCCTGCTGAATTTCTGCGGAAGGTCGCTTACCATCAGGTGAGGCGATGCCTGCTCTCCTGTGTTGTTCAACATTCCGGATTCTTCGAGAAGTTCCCTTGTTCTCAGTGCGATCGCTTCGGCCGAATCGATGATGCGGATGGCCGGTCCGAGGGTTTCCTCGATGACCCTGCGCAGGATCGGATAATGGGTGCAGCCGAGCACCAGCGTATCGATGCCGTTTGCTTCGAACTCTCTGAGGTAGTCTGCGGCGATGAGCCTTGTAGCGGGATGGTCGATCATTCCCTCCTCTGCCAGCGGAACGAAGAGGGGACAGGCTTTTGAAAAAACCTGCGTTTCGGGGTCGAGCCTGTTTATCGTTGCGGCGTAAGCGTTCGAGCAGATGGTCGCCTGGGTGCCGATGACCCCGATACGGTTGTTTTTCGTCGCCTGGACAGCCAGCCTTGCGCCGGCCTTGAGCACGCCGATCACCGGGATGGTGCCGCATGCCTTCTCGACGACATCGAACGCGAGCGCGGATACGGTGTTGCAGGCAACGATGATCATCTTGGGCTGGTACCTCATGAGGATGGCCGTATCGTCGGCCGCATACTTCCGGATGGTGACCTGCGATTTGGGGCCGTAAGGCACCCTCGCCGTATCGCCGAAATAGATGATTTTCTCCTGGGGCAATGCGGCCTGCACCGCTTTTACGACAGTCAGTCCGCCGATTCCCGAATCGAAAATGCCTATCGGGCTTTCTGGGGTTACTTTATGGGACATTGCCGGGGCCGTCGTTTTGGAATGATGGGTTACACATTGAAGCGGAAGACGATCACATCGCCGTCCCTGACGATATAATCCCGTCCTTCTGAGCGGAGCTTGCCCGCTTCCCTGACTTTCTGCTCGGATCCGAGATCGATCAGGTCGCGGTAGTACATGACTTCCGCGCGGATAAAGCCTTTTTCGAAATCCGAATGGATTGCTCCCGCGGCTTCCGGGGCGGCGGCACCCTTGCGGATGGTCCATGCATGGACTTCCTTTTCTCCGGCGGTGAAATAGGTCTGCAGGCCGAGAAGGTCGTAAGCCGTCCGGATAAGGCGGTCGAGGCCGGACATTTCGAGGCCGAGGCTTTCGAGAAATTCCGGGCGCTCCTCTTCGGGAAGCTCGGCGATATCTGCTTCCGCCCTGGCGCTGATGACCAGCATCTTTGCCCCCTCAGCTGCCGCGATTTCCGCTACCTGCCGCGTATAGGCGTTGCCCTCGGGCAGGTCGTTTTCCGATACGTTTGCGGCAAACAGCACCGGTTTTGAAGAGAGCAGGAAGAACTGGCGGGCGATCTCTTTTTCTTCGGCTGTTTCGACAATCGTTCGAACCGGGATGCCTTTGCTGAGGCCCCCGATGATTTTTTCCGCGAGGTCTACCTGCAGCTGCAGCTCTTTTTCCTTGCGCACATTTTTCTTCAGGCGATCGATTCGGCGCTCCATGCTTTCGAGGTCAGCCAGCATGAGTTCGGTTTCAATCGTTTCGATGTCTGCCGCAGGATTGATTTTCCCTTCGACATGGATAATGTTTTCGTCGTCGAAACAGCGGACGACATGGACGATCGCATCGACCTCCCTGATATGGGAAAGGAACTGGTTGCCGAGGCCTTCGCCTTTGCTCGCCCCCCTCACCAGCCCGGCGATATCGACGATTTCAAGCATCGCAGGCACCAGTGTCGGCGTTTTGACGACGCTGGCGATCTTCTGCATCCGGTCGTCCGGTACGAGGACCGACCCGACGTTGGGCTCTATGGTGCAGAACGGGTAGTTGGCGGCTTCAGCCTGTTTGGCGGTGATGGCATTGAATAGCGTCGACTTTCCGACGTTGGGAAGTCCGACAATGCCGCATCGAAGAGACATAGACAATGAGTTGGTTGGTTGATCGGCCGCAAATCCATGCGGCTCTAACATGTAACCAATATGTTTGGAAAAAGCAAATAATTTTTATAAAATGGCAGGCTAATGTAAAATGCCAGTGGAACAGGAAAAAAGCACGAAACAGATCATCATTGCGATAGACGGACCGGCCGCATCGGGCAAAAGCACGACGGCGAGGATCGTCGCCAGGCAGCTCGGATACATCTATATCGATACCGGTGCCATGTACCGTTCCGTGACCCTGAAAGCCATCCGGCTGGGTATGCTCGAAGAGTTGAAACGCATGCCGGACAGCGTCGGCACATTGCTGGAAAATATTTCGATCCGTTTCGTAGGTGACCGCATCTTCCTTGACGGCAGCGATGTCAGCGAAGCCATCAGGGAGAACCGGGTCAGCCGCGAAGTGAGTTTCATCAGTTCGCTCAAGCCAGTCCGCGACAGGCTCAGGTCGCTGCAGCAGGACCTAGGACGCCGAAAAGGAGTCGTCATGGACGGCAGGGATATCGGAACGGTGGTTTTCCCTGAAGCCGAACTGAAAATTTTTCTCGTCGCGGACGCGCTCCGGAGGGCGAAGCGGCGATATGCCGAACTTGCTTCGAAGAGTGCGGATATGTCCGGTCTTCCGGCTCTCGAGACGCTCGAGCAGGAGATACTCGAAAGGGACAGGGCCGATGCCGAACGCGAGCATGCCCCCCTGAAAAAACATCCGGACTCCGTTGAAATCGACACGTCGGAACTGACGGTCGAAGACCAGGTCCGAAAGGTATACGACCTTGCGCTTGCAAGGATAAAGAACGATTGTTGAACGAAAAGGTTTTTATCAACCATAAACCCTCCGGCTGAAATCTCTCGCTGCCGACAGGTAAATTCAAGAGAGGAAGGATAACATTTAATGGCAGAAGCACTCACACAGGAAAAAAAGGTCAAGGACAGGCCTGCAAGGAAAAAAATCAAGTTTTACGCTCACTACGAGCCGGCGGAACTCTCACAGATGGAGCAGCTCTATACGAGCACGCTCAACGAGATCTCCGAAAACGAGATTGTCAAAGGCAGGATCGTCTCCATTTCGAACAAGGATGTCACCATCGACGTCGGGTTCAAGTCGGAAGGTATCGTTTCCCTTCTCGAGTTCAGGGCCGATGACGAGGTCAAGGTCGGCGACGATGTCGAAGTCTACCTCGAGAACATCGAAGACAAGATGGGACAGCTGATCCTTTCGAAGAAAAAAGCTGATGTTCTGAGGATATGGGACAAGATTTACGATTCGATTGAAAACGACACGATCATCACCGGCAAAATCATCAACCGCGTCAAAGGCGGCATGACCGTTTCACTTTCCGGTGTGGAAGCCTTCCTTCCCGGTTCGCAGATCGACGTCAAACCGGTCCGCGACTTCGATGCCCTCGTCGGCCAGACCATGGAGTTCAGGGTTGTCAAGATCAATCCGGTCACCCAGAACATTGTCGTCAGCCATAAGGTCATTCTCGAGGAGGCTTATGCAGCCAGGCGCGAGGAAATGCTTGCCAACATCAAGGTGGGCATGGTGCTCGAAGGTACCGTCAAGAATATCACCGACTTCGGTATTTTCGTCGATCTCGGCGGTCTCGACGGCCTCGTCCACATCACCGATATCACATGGGGCAGGATCAACCATCCTTCCGAAGTTGTCGAGCTCGATCAGCCGATCAAGGTCGTTGTCGTCGGTTTCGACGAGAACACCAAGAGGGTCTCTCTCGGCATGAAGCAGCTCGAATCCCACCCCTGGGAAAATATCGAACTCAAGTACCCGGTCGGGTCGAAAGCCCAGGGCCGCGTCGTGTCCATCACCGATTACGGCGCTTTTGTCGAGATCGAGAAAGGCATCGAAGGCCTCGTGCACATTTCCGAGATGAGCTGGACGCAGCATATCAAGCATCCCGGCCAGTTCGTCACGCTTGGCCAGGAAGTCGAATGCGTGATCCTGAATATCGACAAGGACCACACCAAGCTTTCGCTCTCCATGAAGCGCGTGAACGAAGATCCGTGGATTGCGCTTTCCGAGAAATATGTCGAAGGTTCAATGCATAAGGGCACCGTCAGCAACATCACCGATTTCGGCGTCTTTGTCGAGCTCGAGCCCGGTGTGGACGGCCTGGTACATATCTCCGACCTTTCCTGGACCAAGAAAATCCGCCATCCGAGCGAACTGGTCAAGAAGAACCAGGAACTCGAGGTCAAGGTCCTCAAGTTCGACGTGCATGCGCGCCGCATTGCCCTTGGCCACAAGCAGATCAACCAGGACCCCTGGGATGAGTTCGAGCAGAAATATGCCGTTGGAGCTGAAACTCCCGGCCAGATCTCACAGATCATCGAGAAGGGCGTCATTGTTATCCTGCCTGGTGAAGTCGATGGTTTCGTACCGGTATCCCACCTGCTTCAGGGCGGAGTGAAAGACATTCATTCGTCTTTCAGGATCGGCGATGAGCTTCCGCTCCGCGTCATCGAGTTCGACAAGGAGAACAAGCGCATTATCCTTTCCGCCCTCGAGTACTTCAAGGACAAGAGCAAGGAAGAGATCGAAGCCTACCTGCAGGCCCATCCCAATGAAAAGAAGGAGATCGAAGCGGCAACAGCCGAGCTGGAGCCTCCTTTCAAGTCAGGAGATAAAAAGGGCGGGGAAAAATCTGCCGATAAGTAAGAGGCTGGGTTACATCACTCAGAAAAGCTGTCTCGGAAGCAATGCCGAGGCAGCTTTTTTTTTGGAGGGGACTGAGGACTGAGGACTGAGTGCTGAGGACTGAGTGCTGGGAGCTGGGAGCTGGGAGCTGGAAAGTGGAAAGTGGAAAGTGGAAAGTGGAAAGTGGAAAGTGGGTGCAGGGGATTGGTTAGGGGATTTGAATTTTTGTCGCTGTTGTCCCTGCAGTCCTTTTTGTCCCTTTGGCGTGAGTCTGGGTGGGGAGTGGGAACTGGAAAGTGGAGCCCCGCAGGGGCGGAATGTTGGGACTGAGTGCTGAGTGCTGAGTGCTGAGTCCTGAGTCCTCAGTCCTCAGCACTCAACTCGCTTCAATACCCGTAACTTTTCAGCAGGTTGTTCTTTTTTCGCCAGTCGGGTCGGACTTTCACGAACAATTCAAGGAAAACCGGGCGTCCGAGCAGCTCTTCGATATCCCTGCGTGCCGCCTGGCCAAGCTTTTTCAGCGATGCTCCTTTCTGTCCGATGAGGATCTGTTTCTGGGTGTCGCGTTCGACAATGACCGAGCAGCGGATAAGATCTTTTCTCGAGGGGTCTGCTTCGTGCTGTTCCCTGAACTCATCGATCACCACTTCTGCGGAATAGGGGACCTCCTTGCCATACTGCAGGAATATTTTCTCACGAATGATCTCGGTTACAAAAAAACGTTCCGGTGCAGTGCTGAGCGTGTCCTCCGGGTAGAGCGGCGGACCGGAAGGCAGGAAGGGGACAAGAGTATCGACAAGTTCCGGCAGGGAGGTCCCTTGCAGGGCGGAAATCGAAATCAGGGCATCAGGCCGCCAGGTTTGTTTTACGAAGTCCTCGATTTCCTTCCTTTGTGCTTCGGTGACAAGGTCGCATTTGTTCAGAACCGCGACAACCGGTTTTCCTGCAGGCCTGATCCACTCTTTGAAAAGCTTTTCCGTGAAGATACGGTCGATATCGTCGCCTTTGACGGAATAGGGAATAAGGGCGATAACCACGTCGGCATCCTTGAGCGTATCCCTGACAATGGCAAGCATCGATTCGTGCAGTTTCTGTTGAGGCTGCATGATACCCGGAGTGTCCAGGAAAATGATCTGGCAGTCGTCCCTGTGGTAGATGCCGGTAATTTTTTTTCTTGTCGTTTGAGGTTTTGGTGTTACTATGGAAAGTTTATAATCGAGCAATTCATTCATCAGGGTCGATTTGCCTGCATTTGGCGGTCCGACGATGATTGCGAACCCGCAGCGGTAGGGTGGCTGGACCATGTTTTTTTATAAATAGTCAATATGATTACGGAACAGGATACTAAATTACACCCTTGAGCTGTAAAGCAAAAGAACAACATATTGTTTTAATCCGATGGAAAAGAAATCCAATATCGATTACTGGCTGCTCATTCCGATGGCAGGGCTTATCCTGTTCGGGTTACTTGCAATATTCAGCGCTACGCACGGCGCGGACCAGACCGTACTGTTCTATCGCCAGCTTGTCTGGGGGTTGATCGGGGTGGCGGCTGTCGTTTTCATTATTTTCAACGATGTGCGTTTTATCAGGGACAATTCCTATATCTTTTATGCGATAGGTATCGTAATGCTTGTTGCGGTGCTTCTCTTCGGTAAAAAAATTGCTGGTCAGACCAGCTGGTTTAAAATTGGTTTTTTCAGTTTCCAGCCCTCTGAAATAGCAAAAATGGCAACTATTCTTGCCCTTGCCAGGTTCCTTTCCGATGATGAAACAGATATTCATTCCATACCGCACCTGCTTATTGCGCTCGGTATTCCATTTCTTCCCGCGCTCCTGATTCTTCTGCAGCCGGACACCGGGACAACGCTCACCTGTATTTCATTTGTAATTCCGATGATCATCATGGCTGGTTTCGATATTTATATCCTCATGGTCCTTTCATTTCCCGTTATTCTCCTGTTTTCGGGTTTTTTCAACATCTATTACATCATTGCTCTTGCAGTGCTTGAATTTGCAGCTTTGATTGTATGGAAGCACAAGTTAAGGATCCATCAACTTGTCATTATAGCATCCGGCCTGCTGGGCAGTTTTTTTACCAGTACCTATGCCGGCCGTCTTCTCAAGCCGCATCAGATGAAAAGGATCCAGATATTTCTCGATCCCATGTCTGATCCTCAGGGGGCTGGATATAACACGCTCCAGGCAAAAATTGCAATCAGTTCGGGAGGTTTGATCGGCAAGGGTTTTCTGCACGGTACACAGACGCAGCTTCGGTTTATACCAGCACAGTGGACTGACTTCATTTTCTGTGTTATAGCGGAAGAGTTCGGCTTTATCGGGGCAGGTTTTATCGTTATCTGTTATCTTGTTCTCATTCTGAGGCTGATCAGTGCAATCTTTTCAATAAAAAATAAATTTGTGGAACTGACCATCGCCGGCTTCGTCTCACTGCTGTTGACTCATGTCATTATCAATATCGGTATGACTATCGGACTGATTCCCGTTATTGGCGTCCCCCTGCCATTTGTTTCCTATGGTGGTTCTTCGCTTGTGGGAAACATGATTATGGTAGGACTTGCATTGAATTTCTACAGGAATAAAAGACTTCTCGGGTATTGAGCCCGGCAGCGGGAAAACAAAAAGCGCACGGTTGTGCGCTTTTTGTTTTCCCGGACGTTCTCCTTGTTGCCGGTTATGGCTGGCGGCTTTTTTACTTTATTTTATAGACAAAGCGTTTGCCGTCCTTGCCTGATGGCACACGCTCGATTTCCGGATCGGTTGCACCGTATTTGTTGAACCAGAGGCTGACCGTCGTGCCTTTGATGTTCAGCGCATCGCCGATATCGCGTGGTTTGAAGGTCTTGCTGGGATGGGTGCGGAGCAGGTTCTTGATGGCTGTCCCCAGCTGTCCCCTGCCGAACTTTGCAGGTGCTTTCTCCTGCGGGGCCGCCCCTTCGAGCTTTGCAAGGTTTGTTTCGAGCTTCTTGATGATTGCATTGAGCTCGTCTTCAAGCGGCTTGATTTTTTCCTGGAACTCTTGCTGAGTTTCAGCTATTTTTGTCTGGAGCTGCTTTTTTTCTTCGACGAGTGACTGAAAGTGATCGATTTTTTGAATAAAAATGTCATACTTGTCAGGGGAACCGATATCTTTTTTTATCGCGCTCATAGTTCCTTTCGTTTTATTTTATTTATGCTATAAAAGAAATCTTTCACTTAAAATATATAACTATGTCATTAGCTCTGCAAATAATTTAATAATGCAGGAAATTTTATAACTGAATTATGTTGCCAGATATATTAACAAGTGTTTTGACAGTATGGGGGGCGGGTAAATAGCGATATGAACACTGCTATAAAAAGTGTTGCTTCGGTAACTCTCGGCTGTAAACTGAACTATGCCGAAACATCATCTATTCTCGACAATTTGGGCAATAACGGATGGAGTATTTCAGAAATCGGAGAAAACCCCGATCTGATTATTATCCATACCTGTGCGGTAACAAATCAGGCTGAACAGAAATGCCGTCAGCGGATAAGGAAAATCATTCGTGAAAACCCTGAAAGCCACATCGCGGTTATCGGTTGTTATGCGCAGCTGAAATCGAATGTGCTCGAAGGTATAGAGGGAATCGATGCAATTCTGGGAAACGAGGCAAAATTCGATCCGGCCATTTATGACGATCTTCTTGATGCTCCGGAAAGCAGCAGGATGGTCAGCATCACTCCGGCCTCTTCATTCGAAAAGGTCTATCAGGGGTACTCCCTGAGTTCCGGGGAAGGAAGGAAAAGGACAAGGGCTTTCCTTAAGATACAGGATGGTTGCGACTACGGTTGTACATACTGTACGATTCCCGCTGCAAGGGGAAGATCGAGGTCCCTTCCATCCGGAGTGATCCTCGATAGGGCGAAGGAGCTTGCTGCAGCCGGCTACAGGGAAATCGTGCTGACCGGGGTCAATACGGGCGATTACCGCCATGACGGCCATACTTTCGCCAGCCTGCTCCGCAAGATGGAAAAGATCGGGGTGAGCAGGATACGGATCAGTTCCGTTGAGCCGGATTTCCTCGATGATGAGCTTATATCGGTCGTGGCTGGTTCCGAAAAGATTGTTCCGCATTTCCATGTGCCGCTGCAGAGCGGTTCGGATGCCATACTCAAAGCCATGCGGCGCCGTTATGATACTGCCCGTTACCGTGATCGTGTCCTGAGGGCTGTCGAGCGAATTCCCGATTGTGCCGTCGGTGCGGATGTCATGATAGGTTACCCCGGAGAGAGCGAAGAGGATTTCAATGACCTCTGCCGTTTCATCGATGGCTTGCCAGTGGCCTATCTTCATGTATTCAGCTGCTCCGTAAGGCCGGGCACCGATCTTGAGCTTCAGGTAAGAAACCGGGAACGGATACCGGTCTATCCGGGTGAAATTTCAAGGAGGCAGAACGTGCTCGCAGAACTTGGCAAACGCAAGGAAGAGGCGTTCAATGTGCGGTATGTCGGTTCGCAGGGCGCGGTGCTTTTCGAGGAAAGCAGGAAAGCAGGGCGGGGCATGTTCCTGTGCACCGGATATACCAGGAACTACCTCAGGGTTTCAGTCGAGAGCCGGACCGATCTTTCGGGCCAGGAAAGGGAGATTGCCATCCGGAGCCTCGGGGAGGATTTGATTTTAGTGGGCAGACTGTTATCTTGATTTTCAATTTGATGGCAGACCGTTCCGTTCAATTTAATTCTTTCCTTCCATGCCGATTAAATCACGCATCCGTTCGATTCCCGACTATCCCAAAAAAGGGATCCTGTTTCGTGACATCACAACCCTCATCAAGGACCCGGTAGGGTTCAGATTGGTCATTGACAGCCTTACGCAGCACTATTTGCTCAACGGTGTCGATTTTGATGTCATTGTCGGTATCGAGGCCCGCGGGTTCATTATCGGCGGGGCACTGGCATACACACTGGGCAAAGGGTTCGTCCCGGTGAGGAAACCCGGCAAGCTGCCTGCTGATGTCGTTTCCCAGGAATACGAGCTCGAATACGGAACAGACAAGATCGAAATCCATCTCGATGCACTGGAACCCGGCAAGAAAGTGCTTCTTGTCGACGACCTGCTCGCTACCGGTGGGACTGCGCTCGCAGCTGCTGCCCTGGTTGAAAAGGTCGGAGGGATCGTTTCCGAGATGGCCTTCATCGTCAATCTTCCCGATATCGGCGGCGAAAGGAAAATCAGGGAGAAAGGCTACAATGTTTACTCGCTCACCGAATTCGAGGGTGAGTAAACCGTTCTGAGCGCCATGAGGATTCAGGATATGCATCCGGAAGTTATCGGTTCCGCCGCGATTCAGGGTGGTTTTCAGGGTACGGCAGCTTCATCTGCCGTACCTTCTTTTCAGCACTTCGCTCAAGTTCCTCCATCCTGGCTTGTTCTTCCCTTTGTTCTGCTGCTGCTCATGATAGCGACAGGCCCCCTGTTTTATCACCGGTTCTGGGAACACCACTACCCGAAAGTATCGATTGGGCTCGGTGCCATTGTGGCTGGCTTTTACGGGTTCATGATTGACGGCGGTATCGAGGTGTTGAACCATACCCTGCAGGAATATCTCTCGTTCATCGCACTGATTGCATCGCTCTTTGTCGTATCCGGAGGCATCCTGATAAGGATAGAGAATCGGGGCTCACCGTTCACCAATGCACTCCTGCTTTTATCGGGGGCGGTGCTTTCAAATCTTATCGGTACGACCGGAGCATCCATGCTGCTTATCCGGCCCTATCTGCGCATGAATGCCGGCCGTTTGAAGGCATTTCATGTCGTCTTTTTCATTTTTATCGTCAGCAATATCGGTGGTGCACTTACTCCCATCGGTGACCCTCCGCTTTTTCTCGGATTTCTCAAAGGTGTTCCTTTTTTCTGGGTATTGTCGAAGGTATGGTTTGTCTGGGTCGTGACGATAGCCATGTTTATCGCTGTTTTTATGCTGCTTGACGCAAGGGTGGGGCAAAACGGCGTTCGCGTTACGGAGAACAAGGGCGGACTGCAGATAAAAGGGATGAAGAACTTTTTGTTTCTCGGCGCCATCATTGCCGCCGTGTTCATCGATCCGGCAGTCATCAGTGCCATCCCGAGCCTGCAGAAGATGTTCCATCTTCCTTTCGGAATCCGTGAATTGTTCCTGACCGGTATTGCCGTTTCCGCATATCTCTCCTCCGACAGGGAAGCGCTGAAAGGGAACGAGTTCAACTTTGAACCGATCAAGGAAGTTGCCCTTCTCTTTTTTGGAATTTTCGCCACCATGATCCCTGCGCTTCAGCTTATAGCAGGCTATGCGTCATTGCATGCCGGGGATTTTACCGTAACACGCTTCTACTGGATGACCGGGTTCCTGTCGGGTGTTCTCGATAATGCCCCTACCTACCTCAATTTTTTTGCTGGTGCGGCCGGAAAGTTCGGTATCGATATCGGACAGATTGCTGATGTCCGGAGGTTTGCCGACGGTATCGCATCGCCTGTTGCCGGAGATGTGGCATCTGATGTCTATCTTATGGCGATTTCCATCGCATCGGTCTTTTTCGGTGCACTGACCTATATCGGGAACGCTCCCAACTTCATGGTCAGGAACATTGCCGCACAGGCTGAAGCGGATGTACCGGACTTTCTCGAGTATATATTCAAGTACTCTCTGCCGGTCCTGATACCGGTGTTTTTTCTGTTATGGCTGCTGTTTTTCAACTATTGACCATGGGGGGCAGAGATGAGCGCAGGTGAAGGAGCGAAAAGTTTTGTCGATGCTATCGGTAAGAAGGAGATGGGTTTCGCCGTTAAAAACTCCGTTTTCCTTCCTTTTCATCTCGAAATGATCAGTATCTGGATCGGCAAGGAGATGTCCCTGCTTGCTGTTCCTGAGCTCATGGTCGATTTCTGTAACACACCGGATATCGGGATCAGGGAAGGAAAATCTTATACAAACCTTGTTTTCAGGAAATGGAAAAATTTTCAGCACGAACTTGGACACCAGAAAGGGCACATCATTATCCTCGCTGCTGAAAAGGGGGCAGATCTTTTCGACAGGCAAAACCTTCACTACATCCGGATATCTTTCAGGGATGACCGTAAAGAACTGGAATTCGAGCTGATCGATAATCCATTTGACCTGTAATCAGGGTCTGTTCCGTTTTATTCCGGTTCAGTGTTCAGCTTTCGTTGCTTTTCAGGCTTTCGCTGACGGCATGTTTGAATTCTTTCGAGATCTTGAATGTCGGCACGTTTTTCGGATCGACGGTCACTTTTTCCCCGGTCCTGGGGTTTCTGGCCTGGCGCAGGTTCTTGTACCTGATGTTGAATGATCCGAACCCCCTGATTTCGATCCTTTTTCCGGTTTTCAGGGAGTCGATGATACTTTCGAACAGGCAATCAACCACAGACTCCGTTTCATTTTTTGTCAGACCGGTTCTGTGGGCAATTACGTTGACCAGATCGGCTTTCGTGGTTGTGTTTCCCATGGTGGTTCAGGCTTAGGTTGTTGTAGTGTATGCTTTTATTTAAACCATAAACGAAGAGCAACAATTCCTAAAAAAACCGCAAATGATTTCTGGAGCGTTTTGCCGGGAAGATGCAATGCTATTTTTGCACCGAAAAAAGCGCCCACGAACAGACCTGCGGCGATCAGCAGTCCCAACCAGATATTTTCCATGGGAATTTTACCCGAACGGTAGTATTCGATGACACCGAAGAGCCCTACGGGCAGCAGAAGTGCCACAAGCGATGTCGCAGTTGCGTTGAGCTGGGGCATGCCGAATACGATCATCAGTATGGGTACGATGATTATTCCTCCGCCGACCCCGAACATGCCGGAAAGGATGCCGGCAACTATGCCGGTGAGAAGAAGCGGGACGATATGCATGTTCATCCGACCGGTTGTAGTCAGGTAGTGGCCAGGGCAGCTGCCGTATGCCCGTTCCCTATGATTTCAGTTATCTCAACCGCATTGAGCGACTCTTTCTCGATCAGAGTTCCTGCCAGCCTGTGCAGGATATCGAGTTTCGACGTGATGATGGTTTTCGCGTTTTCCATGCATGACATGATGATGTTGCGTACCTCGACGTCGATCTGCAAAGCTGTTTCTTCGCTGTATTCACGGATGTGGGAGTAATCCTTGCCGAGAAAGACCTCTTTGCTGGTATCGCCGTAGTTGATCGGTCCGAGTTTTTCGCTCATTCCCCATTGCCGGACCATCCTGCGTGCGATATCGGTTGCCTTTTCAATATCGTTTGCCGCACCGGTACTTGATTCGCTGAAAATGACTTCTTCTGCCACCCTGCCGCCGAGTGCATAGGTGATCATGGCAAGAAGGTATTCCCTGTTGTGGGTGTATCGGTCTTCAAGCGGCAGGTAGGCTGTAACCCCAAGGCTCCTTCCCCTTGGTATGATGGAAACCTTGTGGATGGGATCCGACCCTTTTGTGCAGGACGCCACGAGCACATGGCCTGCTTCGTGGTAGGCGGTAAGCTTTTTCTGCTCATCGGAAATGAACATGCTTTTCCTTTCCGGCCCCATGAGGATTTTGTCGCGTGCCTGCTCGAAATTGGCTTCGGTGATATGATCCTGATCGGTGCGCGCGGCAAGCAGGGCTGCTTCGTTGACGAGATTGGCCAGGTCGGCGCCTGAAAAACCCGGAGTGCTTTTTGCCAGTACGGCTATATCCACGTTGCTGTCGAGCGGGGTGTTCCTTGTATGAATTTTAAGGATTGCCTCACGGCCGCGTATATCGGGTTTGTCTATCGTGATCTGGCGGTCGAAGCGTCCCGGACGGAGCAGTGCGGTATCGAGCACATCCGGGCGGTTCGTCGCCGCGATGAGGATAACATTTTCGCTTGTCGTGAATCCGTCCATTTCTACAAGAAGCTGGTTCAGTGTCTGTTCCCGTTCGTCATGGCCGCCGCCGAGACCGGCTCCGCGACTTCGTCCTACGGCATCGATTTCATCTATGAAGACAATGCAGGGGGAATTTTTCTTTGCCTGCTCGAACAGGTCCCGTACCCTTGCTGCGCCCACACCGACGAACATTTCAACGAAATCTGCGCCGGAAATGGAAAAAAACGGAACTTTTGCTTCTCCTGCGATCGCCTTGGCAAGCAAGGTTTTTCCGGTGCCGGGAGGACCGAGCAGGAGGACGCCTTTCGGAATTTTTCCGCCTGTTTTATGGAACCTTTCCGGATTTGTCAGGAATTCAACGGTTTCCTGCAGTTCTTCGATCGCCTCGTCGACACCCGCAACATCCTTGAACGTGGTCTTGACGTCAAACTCGCTGACAAGCTTGGCCCGGCTTTTACTGAAACTGAAAATATTTTTCGACTGGGCGCCGTTCTGGAGGTTCATGCGCCTGAACATGAAGAAATATACAAAACCGAAGATAATCCATGGTGCAACAAGGAATAAAAAGTTGTTGAGGCTGCCTGAATTGTTCTCGACCTTGACCTGGATTCCCTTTGCTGCCATGAGGTCCGCCTGGTCCACGCCGAAAGAGGGTATCCTCACCATGAAACGATCGGTCTGCAGCGTCGTTCTGTTTGCCAGCTGAAGCGGAGAAGGAGCTTTCAGCCTGCCGATCAGGATCACCGACCTGTCCTCGAGGTTTTTGACGGAGACTTCCGAAACCTGTCCGGAAGCAAGTACGGTTTTATATTCGTTATAGGAAATTTCAGGGCTGTCGGACGACGAGGTGAACCGCTGAAAGACAAAAAGGAGTAAAAGCGCAGCCATAAGAAAGAAGATGAACCCGGGGAATCTGCCCTGTGGGCCATCTCCATTTCCCTTGAACCATCCCTGCTCGTCTTCTTCCGATTTTACCGGCCTGAACCTGTTCCGGGGGCTTTCTTTTCCTGAATTTTTCACAGGATTTTCAGACATAATAAGGTGGAGACGCGATGAATAAATGTAAGTTACTGATTTTAAAATAATTAATAGTAAAAACCATAAGCGGAAGCAAAAAGTTTATCTCCAGTGTCCTCAGAACCATGCATTTTTCGTGAAAATATCCCATTGTCAGGCGCCATTCGTTTTTTTGCTCACGCTCTTCCATAAGGCCGGTTTTTTCAGGCTTTGTGATGATTTTCTCCATAAACTTTATATTCTTATGTCTGAAAAGCAGGGAGTTTTTTTTAAATTCCCAGCTCTTGCTTCCATTTCCTGACGCAATAAACAATCAGTACAACACTCTATTATGGCTGGTCAAAGGGTAAGAACCAGGTTTGCACCTTCACCGACAGGGTACCTGCACGTAGGCGGCTTGAGGACCGCGCTTTATAATTACCTGTTCGCAAAACGGATGAACGGGGACTTCATCATCAGGATCGAAGACACCGATCAGAGCAGGAAAGTCGAGGGGGCGCAGCGCAACCTGATCAAGACCCTTGAATGGGCAGGGATCATACCTGACGAAAGCCCTGAGCACGGAGGCAGCTTCGGGCCCTATGTCCAGTCGGAAAGGCTCTCCATCTATGCCGGTTACTGCCGCCAGCTGCTCGAGGACCGAAATGCCTACTACTGTTTTTCGACTCCTGAAGAGCTCGAGGAGAACCGTCAGCTTCAGCTGAAACAGGGGCTTCAGCCGAAATACAACAGGAAATGGCTTCCTGAGGAGATGGGAGGAAGCATGCCTTCGAGCGAGATCAGAAAAAAAATGGAATCGGGAGAACCTTATGTCATAAGGATGAAAGTGCCCGATTATGTCTCGGTCTGGTTCGAGGATATCATCAGGGGACCTATCGAGTTCGATTCCTCCACTATCGACGACCAGGTGCTGATGAAATCCGACGGTTTTCCGACCTACCATTTCGCGAGCGTCGTCGACGATCATCTCATGGAGTTCACCCATATCATCAGGGGCGAAGAGTGGCTTTCATCCATGCCGAAACATCTCCTGCTCTATGAATTTTTCGGCTGGGAACCGCCGAAGTTCGCACATTTGCCTCTGCTGCTGAACCCTGACCGCTCGAAGCTCAGCAAACGCCAGGGTGATGTTGCCGTAGAAGATTACATCCGCAAAGGGTACAGCAGCGAAGCTATTGTCAACTTCGTTGCCCTGCTGGGATGGAATGAGGGCGAGGGAAGCGAAAAGGAAGTGTTCAGCATGCAGGAACTGATCGACCGGTTCTCGCTTGAAAGGGTCGGTAAGGCGGGTGCCGTTTTCAACGTGGACAAGCTCAACTGGCTTGAAAAACAGTACATCAAGGAACGCCCCGCAGAAAAACTGGTCCGGTCCATCAAGCCTATCCTTCTGGCAGAGCTTGAAACCCGGCAAACCCGGTTGCCCGTGGAAACAATCACAAGCGACGAATATCTCTCGAAAGTCGTCGAGCTCATGCGTGAGCGTGTCGGCTTCGAACATGAATTCGTGACATTCTCTTCATACTTCTTTTTTGAACCTGAATCCTATGATGAAGAGGGTTTGAAAAAAAGGTGGGCTGCCGATACGAACGATCTGCTCAGGGAGTTCGTCCCGCAACTGGAATCGCTCGATGTTTTCAGCGCGGAAAATATCGAAACGGCACTCAAGGAATTTGTTGCCCCGAAAGGGCTCAAGGCCGCAGCTCTTATCCATCCCCTCAGGCTTCTCACTTCAGGGGTGAGTTTCGGGCCAAGCCTTTATCATATGCTCGAAGTGCTTGGAAAGGAAACGGTAATCAGAAGGGTTCTGCATGGTATTGAAAAAATCACGGTACCGGTTTGAATCCGGATTTCATGCCGGTTATTGTCCGTATTCTTTTTCTTTAAACTTTTCTTTTGACAGAAAAAATATAATTCCTATATTAAGCCTCAGTTTTGATGGACAGGTAGCTCAGTTGGTAGAGCAAAGGACTGAAAATCCTTGTGTCGGGGGTTCGATTCCCTCTCTGTCCACACCGCAGACCGAGATTCCGCAATCGGTTTTCAGCTACGCCTCCCTGCATTGCGTTCCCATTTTTTCAGGATATCATCTTCATGCCGCAATGCGCAGGCTGGTCATATTTTTTCTTTCACCTGAACTTCACCTGGTATTCTGATGAACATCACGACGGAAACCAGGGAAGAGGTCTGGCATGATTTGCGGGCACCCGGCGCATACGAATGGTGGTATTTCGATGCCGAAGACGTCGAAACCGGTATCTCGATAGTCATCATCTGGTTTTCCGGTTTTCCCTTTTCCCCCTATTACAACGAACGCTACGAACTCTGGAAAATTTCTGCCGGTCCTGAGCCACCTCTTCCCGCTGACTATTCCGGTTTCAGTTTCCAGCTTTACGAACAGGGCAGGGAGACCATAAATTTCATCCGCGAAGGGCCGAACGGGCTTTTTGAAAGTGCCCGTCAGGAAATCGGTGCCAGGTTCGAAAAGAACGTGTTCAGGTATGACAGCAAGTCCGGTGAATACACGCTCGATATTGATTTTGTATTTCCAGCCCGCCGGAAAAATGTCAAGGCATCCCTCGTGTTCAAGACATGCAGGAGGCTGGCATACGAGAAAAAAGACAGTGGTCGTCACACCAACGCACCAATGCACCAATGGCTGCTTTCAGTTCCTCGGGCGGATGTGGAAGGCTCGATCGAAATCGCAGGCCATCCCGGCGAACCGCTGCGCGGGATCACCTTGCGTGCAGCAGGGTACCACGATCATAATTTCGGGGCTATGCCGCTTCAGGAATATATTTCCCGCTGGTATTGGGGGAGGGCCTTTTCCGGGCATACCGATATCGTCTACTATCTGGTTTTTTTCAGGGATGGAACGCTTCGTCCACTGACCCTGCTGTTCCTGCACGACCATAAGGAAGGAAAGACCAGGGTGCTTGACAATCTTGAAGTAACCGAAGGGAACTTCATGAGAGGGCTGTTTGCGCCGGTTCACGGAAGGCTGCTCGAACTTTCATGCGAAGATGTCAGCCTTGATATCAGGCATGATCGGGCGCTCGACGCCGGTCCGTTCTACCTGCGGTTCAACTCGGCGATGTCTCTCGAACGGAACGGGCAGCGTTACGATACGTTCGGGGGAATTTCGGAATATCTCGACCCTGGGCGCCTTTATTCACGGTTCATGCGTTTTTTTACCCGAAGCCGTATCTGGCGCGAGGGAGAACGTTCCCTGATGTACGATACATACAATATTTTTAAGCGCTCTTTGGATTTGAAGAAAAGGTGAAAAAAAGTTAAATTGAGAGTTTGTTTAGGCTCGGTTTTCAGAGAGCGCCGATGTCGTGAAAAAAAGAAATTGACACCGAAAACTTTCTTCGGTTGGATCAGTGGGTTTTTTGCCTGTTGAAACATAATAAATAGTCTGAAAAAAAGGAGATAGATCGTAATGGCACAATCTAATTTCAAGAGCCCGGCCAGAATGGGCTCGCTTGGAGATGGCGCTTCTGCCGCATCGGCCGGCGCTGTTGCCGGTGGCGCGAAGGGGCCCGGACCGAAAGGCGCTGATTTCGAGCGCCGCAATTTTCTTGGGATGGTGGTCGCCGGCGCCGGCGCCGCTGTAGCAGTCTCCACTCTCTATCCCATCGTCAGATATATCGTTCCCCCGCCTTCTACCGTCAAGGAAGTTAGTGAGCTGGTTGTGGGAAAAGCCGCCGATATACCTCCCAAAGGCTTCAAGATTTTTCAGTTCAACAAGGATAAGGTGCTTGTCGTCAACGACAACGGCAAACTCACTGCATGCAGTGCCGTCTGCACCCACCTCGGTTGTCTCGTTCGATGGGAAAGTGCCCAGAACCTGATCTTCTGCCCCTGTCACGGCGCAAAATACCAGCAGACCGGTGAAATCATTTCCGGCCCACAGCCAAAACCCCTGTCACCATACAAAGTAAGGGTAGAAGGGGAAGACATCATCGTATCGAAAGCTTAACTTTAAATTCTTGAAAAACAACGGAGTCAGGAAACATGGCTGAAAACAATAAAACTGCTGCTGCGGGGGCTGTTCCTCCCAAACCGAAGGCAGCTGCACCGGGTGCCGCCAAACCGGCACCTTCAAAACCGGCACCATCCAACACGGCGCCTGCCTCGGGAGGCGTCTATAAACCACCCGTAGATCGTCCGGACCCGAATCCCTACAAGGATACCCGAGTCAGCGACCTGACAGCATGGTTCCAGGAGCGCTTCTACGTTCTTGTTCCGGTTATCGATTACCTGAAGAAAAAGGAAGTTCCGAAGCATCGCCTGTCGTTCTGGTACTACTTTGGCGGCCTCGCGCTGTTCTTCTTCATGATCCAGATCGTCACCGGCCTTCTGCTCCTGCAGTACTACAAACCGACCGAGGCAGAAGCTTTCGCCTCATTCGTGTTTATCCAGCAGCATGTGCCCTATGGCTGGCTGATTCGCCAGATCCATGCATGGTCGGCCAACCTGATGGCCCTGATGGCATTCATCCACATGTTCAGCACCTTCTTCATGAAGTCTTACCGCAAACCCCGTGAGCTCATGTGGGTAAGTGGCTTCCTGCTGCTCGTGCTGACCCTCGGTTTCGGCTTTACCGGCTATCTCCTTCCCTGGAATGAGCTGGCCTTCTTCGCTACCCAGGTTGGTACCGAAGTTCCGAAAGTTGCTCCCGGCGGTGCTTTCATGATCGACATCCTTCGCGGCGGCGAGGAAGTCAGCGGTGAAACCCTCACCCGTATGTTCTCGCTGCATGTCGTCCTTCTTCCCGGCCTGCTGATGCTTGTCCTTTCTGCGCATCTCATGCTTGTGCAGGTTCTCGGCACTTCTGCACCGATCGGGTATAAGAATACCGGCATGATCAAGGGATACGACAAATTTTTCCCGACCTTCCTCGCAAAGGACGGTATCGGCTGGATGATAGGATTTGCGCTTCTCATCTACCTTGCATGGGCTTATCCCTGGGAAATCGGCGTCAAGGCAGATCCGCTCAGCTCTGCGCCGGTCGGCATCAAGCCGGAATGGTATTTCTGGGCACAGTTCCAGATGCTCAAGGACCTCGCATTCGAGGGTGGCGAGTTGCTTGCCATCATTTCACTGACCGTCGGCGGAATCGTCTGGATGCTCGTACCGTTCATCGATCGCCAGGCATCCAAAGAAGAGAAGAGCCCGGCGTTCACCATCTTCGGTCTCTTCGTTCTTGCCTTCCTGCTCATCAACACGTTCCGTGTCTATCTGGAGTATGGCTGGTAAGCGTTTTCCTGCGAACGAAAAACAGAAAGGCCGCCTTTTCGGGCGGCCTTTCTGTTTTTCTTGCAAAGTGGAAAGTGGAAAGTGGGAATAATCCACAATCCTCAGTCCTCAGCACTCAGTCCTCAGCACTAAAAAACACCCCCGTTTCATACCCTGCGAGGAATGCTTTCATCTCGATGTTTTCGATCACTTCGAGCCATGCGGCGGTTTTCGCTGCCGGTTTAGCGGATTTCCTGGTTCCCTTGACCGCCGGCTGTTCCGGTTTTCCGGCAAGCCGAATCAGGGTTGTCCAGGCAAGAAGTACGCTGAATGGATGTTCTCGGAACCACGTCCTTCCCTGGCGTTCGTCGAACAGGAGGAGGTTTGCAAAATGGAGGCGGTTTTCCCTGAAGAGCGCTTCAAGACTTCCTGATAGTTCGTCGCCGGGCGTAGCGGGTTCTGGTGAATCTTTCATTGAGAGTATGCAGGCGAGAAGGTCCGGGATGTTCCTGCCCCGTATGCCGAAAAATCCGTTTTCCGGGTAACATGAAGCAAGCGAGTCGTGCAGGAGGCAATCGTCAACGATGTTCGAGCTGATCGCCTCGGACGCGGCAAGCATATCCTGGAGAGAGCGGAGCAGTATCCAGTGCATGCAGATTGTTGCGAAAGCGCTGACGTTGTCAGGAGACAGACCGAGCGCTGCCTGGATTTTGCGGCTGTCGGGCTGCATGGAAAGCGCAAGGGCTTCCGATGCGGTTTTTTTCAGGAGTGAAACGGCGTGCTCCCTGAGCCCGGGTTTCACTTCCAGAGGCTTTTCGATAAATTCCCCAAGCTGTATGGCAGTTGTTTCAAGCAGGGAGGAGAGTGATTCCCCGAATGCCGCAACCGTTTTATCATCAAACATCTCCGGAAATTTACCGACCGGCGGAAGATTTTCGAAAGCGCTGATGACGGTGCGGTGGAATGGCGCGAAAATCATTTCGAGTGCTGCGCGTTCGATCGAAGGAGTACCGTTTCCGTTCAACTGCATGCAAAGCCGGTCATAAGGCCTGAACCTCGAGGGCTGCACAACGCGGAAATTGAGAAATACATTGTACCGGTAACCCTCGAGAGCCACGAGCAGGCCGTTTTCATGGACTTCCCTCGCTGAACGGATGAATTCAAGCCCGCTCGCATGGTCGCTGAAAATGACGAAGTCATTGGCCCGGTTCTCCAGGTTGAGGCCCTGGCCAAGCGAGCTCTGCAATATCTGTCCATCGCGCAGGTAGCCGGCCGATGTCCTGATCCAGCCGACGGCACGCTCAAACGAGTTGTTGAACACCACGAGCGCCGTTTCGTTTTCGCGCCTGTTCGAATAGGCAAAAATGTTTTCGTTGACCGATCCTTCAGGGGAGAAAACATCGTAAAGGAAGAAATTGCGGACCTCGGCGAAGAGCGGACGCTTTTTCAGTATCGGAAAAATCTCCCGGTAGTGGCGTTCCACGAGATATTCGTCGGGCTGTTCGTCATAATAGGCTTTGGCGTATTCCATGCCATACTTCTCGGTGAAACCTTCCACCTGGCCGTGTCCGAACATCGGCAGGCCGGGCATGGTGATCATCATCATGCAGACGCCGAAATACTTGTCGCCCCTTCCGAACTGCGCTATTGCGGTATCCTCGTCGGGATTGTTCATGAAGTTCACGTAGCGCTTGAGGATTTCCGGGTCGAATTCGAGGGTGTTCTTGATGAGGTAGCGGTACCCGGTGTTGTCCTCCTTTTTGAGCATGTGCATGAATGCACTGTTGTAGACGCGGTGCATGCCGAGCGTCCTGACGAAATATCCTTCGAGCATCCAGAAGGCCTCGGCGAGGAGAAGGGTGTCGGGGACCTCTTTCTGCACGCGGTCCACAACCTCACGCCAGAACTCTTCAGGAATTGCCGCATCGAAATCGGACATGCTCATGGCATAACCCGAACGGGACGGCACCGCTGCGGCGTGGCCGGCAAGCGGGAACCAGAGACGCTGGATATGCCGTTTGGCAAGCACCATTGCCGCATCGAAGCGGATAACAGGGAACATCCTCGCAACGTGGAGGATCTGCTGTATCACCCCTTCCCGCACCTCCGCACTGAGGAAATTCAGCTGTGCCGTGTCGTTCCAGGGCATGTTGGTGCCGTCGTTGCCGTGGTAGATGTATCGGGTGTCGCCGGTCAGGTAATCGACACGCTTGAAGGTGACCGCCGCATCAGAACGGTTCCAGTAGCCATCTTCGAGAAAAATGCCGTACCGCGGATCGCTGCTGAGGTTCGGTCCGGTATAGGAGTAGTTGTAATAGGGCGGTTCCCAGGCTGAAAGGAACCAGTCGGGGCTGTTTCTCACCAGCTCAGAATCCATCCCGGTATGGTTCGGGACCATGTCGCTCGCCAGCCGGATGCCGCGCTGCCTGGCCCTGTCGCGAAGGTTCAGGTATCCTTCGTAACCGCCGATATCGTCCGATATCTCATACTTTTCAAGAGCGTATGCCGAGGCCTTCGCTTCCGGATTTCCCTGCATCTGCTTGATTTTCTGGGAAGCGGTGCTGCGCTGCCAGAGACCGATGAGCCAGAGTGCGGTGAATCCCCGTTCGGCAAGGTGGTCGAGCTCCTCGTCAGGGATGTCCTGCAGGCGTGAGACGGCCCTCCTGTAACGTTTGCCGAGCTGGTCGAGCCAGACGTAGGTGCTTTTGGCGATCATCACCACTTCGGGCATCCAGGAGGAGTCCAGCGAGTAGTTCGCCGGGGCGTTGTCATAGTCGAGGGTACTGTAGTCGGGAACCTGGGCTTCCTTCTCGAACCATTGTCCCGAATCAGCTCCCTGTTCACGCGTCAGCTTCTCGAAGAACAGGTATTTGTCCTCGTCTTCGATGAATTCGATGGCGACGTCCAGCATACCCCAGAACGGAGAGTCCTGAAGCAGGTCGGACCAGTTGAGCCTGATATAGCGAAGCTGTTCGAGAATGGAGGAAGGTGCGTGCCTGATCGGGCTGAACAGCAGCTCTTCGAGATCGAGATTGCCGGGTCCGACCGGACCCATTGTCTTGATGGAGCCTTGCAGCGTTCCGATCAGTTTCCTGTATTCTCCGGAGTTCATGACTTTCCGGTCGAACAGGATTTCTCCGAACGGTTCGAGTGCCGGGTTCGCCTTGTTCAGCCAGACCATGAACGACTCTTCGACAACTCCGGTTCTGTTTTTTCCCTTTTCCAGCCATTCGCGGGCTGTTTCATCTCCTTCGAAGACCGTACGGGGCGGGAAGGCCGACAGGAATCTTTCAAGGTAAGCCGACGATTTCCTTGCGGACAGCTCTTTCTCGAATTGTCGGAAGACCTTGTCGAGCAGGTCGGGCTGTCGTGAAGCTGTCGAAATTGAAAAAATATAGTGGAAGAGCTCATGGAGCAGCTTCATGCCGTTGAGCTGCGCAGGCAGAACAGGCTTGGCATCGGCACCCTTTTCCTTTTTGAGGAAGTCGTTGATGATTGCGGCCTGTTTTTCGGTTTGTACATAACCTTCCTGTGCGGAATGCTGCAGGGTGAGGAAATCGGGGTCGGACTGATGAAAAAGTTCTCGGGCGATCCGGTTTGCGTAAAAATGTTCTCTTGTCTGAAACACGGGCTGATTTTCTTGATTGTCATAACTGGCCAGCCGGAACGCACGGCTGACCTGTTGATCTCTTTTCAGGCTCGTGGTTCCGCGGCAACGGATAGCGAACTTCGTTAAGGTACTGAATTTCTCGAAGAAAAGTCAGTCTGAAGTTTGCAGGCTCAGCCCGGGGAAGGGGAGGACGGTCAGGCGCCGGTGCCGCCCTGTTTTCTGAACTTGTTTTCAACGTAACCCTGAAGGTATTTGAAGCCGATGTCCTTCAGTGAGTGGAACACGTCGAGCCCGATGGTATACATAACGCCTTTTCTGCGTGAAGCGGTCGACTCGGGCTGAAGTGCAGGCGGTTCGGGAGATTTCGCAACCGGCTGGTTTTTGCGTCGGCCACCGAGCGATTTGGTAATGATGAGCCCCGCCGTGAAAGTTGTTCCTGCTGCGAGGAACGGGTGTTTTTTTACGATTTCTTCGGGCGAGAGCTCTTCCGCGATGTCTTCCTTGAGGTTCCGGGTCCTTGCCTTGATCTGTTTTTCTTTTTCCGTGATTGTTCTCTGGAGTTCTTCAATGCGTGCCTGGATGCCGTGCAGGGTGTCATTTTTTGTAGTCATGGACCGAAAGGAGAATGTTCTGTATCAGGTTTTTAAGAAGCAATGGTTTTATTCTGGCTAAAAAAACAAAGCAGCAAAGGAACAAAAGGCTGACCAGCAGGTAGCCGAGGAACTGGTGCCTGAAGAACTCTCCGGCAAGGAGAGCGAATGTGGTGATGAGGTAGGCTATACCTATGATCAGGATGATTCCGAGGATAATGAATACCGACACTGCGGCAATCTTTTCCGTCAGCTCTATCTTGAGCAGTTCGATCCTGGCCTCGATAATGTCGATGACATCGGCATACGTTGACGAAGCCGTTTCTTCAAGAAGTCTGTGAATGCCGGTTCTCCTCAGCTTTTCAGCCGGTTCCCGTTCCGCATCCCTTTTCATGTCCATGATGGTATCCGGATTCACCCTCTCAATGCTTCTTTCTCAAGAAAAGGCCAAGCACAGCTCCTGCTCCAAGCGAATAGACCATCGCGCGGGCGGGATTTTTCCTTATATACTCCTTGGTCTGCTCGTAAATTTTTTCCAGCTGTTCAAAAGATTCACTCTCCCTGAACGAGGAAACTACTTCCGAAAGGGATTGACCGATTTCCTTCAACTGATCGGCAATTACAGGCTCTTCGCCGGTTTTTGCTGAAGGTGCGTCTTGTTCGCCGTGGATGATAACCGGGACGTCCTGTTCCATAATGGTTTGCAATCTTGGTAGTGGTTTTCGCTGGCTGTGGTCAAAACCCAATATAAAAAAACATTATCGTCTTTGCACTTCACTCTCTTCTACCGGGCCCTCTTCCTGCCTTCAGCGCAGCAGTCTTCCGCCGTCAACATTGATAACCTGACCGGTGATATAATCGTTCTCGAGCAGGAAGATGATTGTCCTGACGATGTCGAGCGGATCCCCAAGCCGCCTGAGCGGAATTTTTTCGGTCAGTTCTTCAGCCGGCCCCGGCGTATTTTCATGGTACTCGCTGATGGTGCCCGGGGCAATGGAGTTGACAAGTATCCGGGGCGCGTATTTTCTGGCGAAAATCCTGGTCAGGTGCTGTATGCCGGCCTTTGATACCGTGTAGGGTGCGAAGTCGCTCCAGACCAGGCCTGCGGAGATGTCGCTCATGGTGATGATCCTGCCGGATTCCTGCTGTTGCATGATCTTCACCGCCTCCTGCATCGTAAAGAACGTGCCCTTGAGGTTGGTATCCACAAGGCTGTCCCATTGTTCTTCCGAAACGTCGGGCAGCGGGGTGCTGAAAAAATTCGATGCGCTCGCCATGAGCAGGTCGAGCCTTTCGAACTGTTTCCTGAACGCGGCGAAAGCGGTGGCGATATCAGCTGTTTTTGAAATATCGCACCGCTGCATCATCGACTCGGGGCTTATCCAGCGGATTTTTTCGAGAAGATCAAGCGCCCTCTGTTCCGATGAGTGCCAGGTGAAGAAAACCGTGTATCCCTGCCCCGCGATTGAAAGCGCTATTTCGCTGCCGAGTTTCCCGGATGCGCCTGTCATGAAGCAGACTTTCCTGCCGGAAGGTTTCATGGCTGCCCTTATTGTTGTCGTCGTTGCGGCCGTCGTTCCGTCCTGCCGCTTCTTATTGAAATGGAACAGGAAAAGGTGGTAAAAAGTTGTAATGCTCAGCTTCGGCCATCAGGAAAGCCTTCTGAACGACGATGCCTTGATGGCCGCAAAGATTGTCGAGCCGGTCGTTAATGCGAGCTCTTCCGATGCCCTTGGCACGATTTCCGCGACAAGGGTTACTCCACCGGCAGTCAGCTCCACACCGATCCTTCCATCCGAACGGAAGATTTCCGTGACCGTGCATTGCAGCAGGTTGCGGGCGCTGATCGCTTCGGGGTTTTTCCTGAACAGGATGATCTCGCGAGACGAAAGCTCGAAAAGCGCCTCTCCGCTGCCGGGATCTTCGGAAACAAGGATAATGTTGCCGCCCCACCTGCAGGCATACATGCCGCTGCATGCTTCCGATCCGGAAAAACGCATCAGGTTCTGGTAACCATACCTGCTTGCGCCCATTTTTTGACGTGCGAGCCTGTCCGGGGTCGTTTCTTCCCTGATGCGCCCGTTTTCCATGACGATGGCATGGTCCGCCATCAGCTGCATTTCGACGAGGGAGTGCGAGATGAACAGGTATGGGATGCCGAACCCCGTACTGACGCTTTTCAGGTAGGGGATGATCTGGAACCTGAGGGTATCGTCAAGGGCTGACAGCGGTTCATCCATGAGCAGGAGCCTCGGGTTCGCGAGCACTGCCCTCGCCAGAGCAACCCGTTGCCTTTCTCCGCCGGAAAGAGTGAGCGAATCCCTCTGGAGAAGCGGCTGCAGTTTCAGGAGCTCGATGAGGGCATCCGGGTGGATGCGTCTATCCGCTGCCCTGCTGCGTCGATAGCCGTACAGGATATTCGATCTGACGTTCATGTGCGGAAAGAGCATCGCATGCTGGAACACAATCGAAATCCTGCGTTTCTCGGGGGAGATATTGATATTGCGGCTGCTGCTGAACAGACATTCACCGTCGATTGAGATTTCGCCCCTCTGCGGCTGCTGCAGGCCGCTGAGGATGCTGACCAGCGTTGATTTCCCGCTTCCCGACGGTCCGAATATGCCGGTTCGAGGACCTTCAACGGTGGTCGAGAACTGCAGGGAGAATGCGCTGAATTTTTTCTCGATATCGATGCTGAGTTTCACCGGCCCCTTTCCCTTTCGATCTTTCCTGCGACCGCGTCATGCAGCAGCAGAACGGTGACGGAAATCATGATGGAGACGATGCAGAGCGACAGGGCCATTGCCGTGCTCGATGGAGAACTCGCGTAATCGTAGATCGCAAGGGGAATGGTTTGCGTTATTCCGGGAATGTTTCCGGCGACGATGATCGTAGCGCCGAATTCGCCGATGCTCCTTGCGAACATGAGGGAGGACCCGGCCAGGATGCCTCTCGATGAAAGCGGAAGGACAACTGAAAAAAGGGTATCATGCCATGGTGCCCCCAGGCTGCGCGATGCATCGATGAGGCCAGTTTCGATTGATTCCATGCCAAGCCGGATCGAACGCACCAGCAGCGGGAAGCCGACGGTCGCCGAAGCGACAACCGCGGCTTTCCAGGTGAAGATCACCGGTATACCGACTTCCTGGAGCGTTTTGCCTATGAACCCGTTCCTGCCGAGGAGGAGGAGCAGAAGGTAGCCGATGACAACCGGCGGCAGGGTAAGGGGAAGGTTGACCAGGACTTCGAGCAGCACTTTGCCCCTGAATGCCTTGTAGACAATCAGCCATGCAACGGCAAATCCGAAGGGAAGGGCTATGATGGTCGCCGTCAGGGCCACTTTCATCGAAAGCACGATGGCATTGATGTCTTCAGGTGTCAGCTGCATTGGCCGAAACATTATTCATCACTGGTTTCCGCTCTTTCCAATGGACGGAGCGATACGGCGATATCAGACGGCTTTCCGAAATAAACCGACGAAAGCACCATGATGTCTATGCCTGTCGCGGCATAAACCGAGGCATTATCAGCATTGATGCCTCCGGCTGCAGAAACCGCAACCCCGGGGGACTCCCTGTGGATTCGTTCTGCAAGTTCCGACAGTATTTCCGGCTTCATTTTGTCCACCTGTACGACATCGGCCCCGCTACAGGCAAAACTCAAGGCCTCGTCAAAGGAATCCGCCTCGGCGATGACCTTGTGTTCCGGTGCACGCTTTTTCAGGGAGCTTACCGTATCGGCGAAGCTCTGACTGCCGGGGAGGAACGACCGGTGCCTGCCGAACACCAGTATGGTTTCGGAGAGGCCCAGCCGGTGCGGCATTGCGCCCCCTGCCATGATGGCCTTGATGGCGATTTTTTTCGTTCCAGGAAACGATTTGCGGGTAGTGACGACAACGATACCGGGATTGGCCTGCCGGGCTTTCGTGACAATGGCATGAGTACGTGTTGCTATTCCGGAACCATATTCGAGCAGGTTCAGCGCCACTTTCCATGCGGTATGAAGGTTTGCTGCAGGACCTTGCGCTTTCAGGAACGTTACGCCGGGCATTATGCAGGTGCCGCTTTCCATGCAGCAAAATATTCCTGCGCCTGATTTTTCGAGGACACGCGCAGCCTCTTCTGTACAGCAGAGCACCGTGTTTTCGCGGCTCGTGAACGAAATTTCACCCCGGACTGCCCCTATGCCAAGCAGCGATGTGGTAAGATCGCCGTATGGGACATCTTCTTCGATAAAGCGCTCGATCTCTCTGTCCGGAAGTGTATAGAGCATGGGAACTACAGGTGATTGGTCGAATTATTTTATTGTATATGCGGAATAAATAGAAAATAACCTAAAAATATTAGGAATTTCGGTAATGTGCCGTTGAGTTGTTTTATATGTCGCGGTTTACTGCCTGCA
The DNA here is from genome assembly GCA_903928225.1 of uncultured Chlorobiaceae bacterium. Classification (GTDB taxonomy): domain Bacteria; phylum Bacteroidota; class Chlorobiia; order Chlorobiales; family Chlorobiaceae; genus Chlorobium. The sequence continues at coordinate 12,192 of CAIYPU010000124.1, read as the reverse complement.
TCCGGCTCTGCCGTAATATATACTGAAACACAACGCATGCAAACTGGGAAGATGTTTCCCGATATCCGGCAACAGGTCGGGATGAGATATCGCTCCGCGTTTAATCGCTTTTTTGTTATAATGAAGTTTTATACAAGAATGTAAAGACGGTTGTTTTTCGATGGCTTCACGGTCAATCCTGAATAAGGTCCCCGGCTTCTGATGGCTGAAACGATCCTCAAACTTGAAAATATCCGGCGTGAGCTCGAACTGTCGCGGGATGTTCGCCAGACAATCATTCCCAACCTCACTTTCGAAGTAAAAGCCGGTGAATTCGTATCCATCACCGGGCCTTCGGGTTCAGGGAAATCGACACTGCTCTACATGATGGGAGGTCTCGACAAACCGACATCCGGCAAGGTCTGGATCGATGGAGAGGATATTACTGAAAAAAACGAAACGGAAATGACCCGTATCCGCAATGAAAAGATCGGGTTCATCTACCAGTTCCATTTTCTGCTGCCTGAGTTCAACTCCGTGGAAAACGTCAGCATGCCGATGATGATCAACGGCCGGCGCAGCCGCAAGGAGATCCGCGAGCGGGCGATGATGCTCCTCGATACGGTTGGCATGTCGAACAAATATACGAACAGGCCAAGTCAGCTTTCAGGAGGACAGCAGCAGCGGGTCGCCATAGCAAGGGCACTTGCGAACGAGCCGAAGCTCCTGCTCGGGGATGAGCCGACAGGCAACCTCGATTCGAAATCTGCGGGCAACGTCTACGAACTGTTTGAAAAACTGAACCGTGAAAACGGGCAGACGATCATCGTCGTGACCCATGACGAGGAGTTTGCCAACAGGGCAGGAAGGCGCATCCACCTGGTTGACGGGACCATTGAGAGCGATTCGATGCTCAGGGGCAGGGAAGCCCGGGTATCCTGAATAAATTTCAAGACAAGGCACATTATTTTTCCAATATCCTGTTATGCCGCTTTCACTCGCAGAGATCAGGGATACGCATCCAGCCCTCTACAAAGCTTTTTCATCGATCGCTGACGGTCAGCGCCATCTCGATCACCTTCTCGAAATCGACCGTTACTGGGAGATGCTGAAAGGGCCGCTGCCTGAAGTCATCAAGCCGGCTTCCTCGCTCCCAGCCGACGCAACGATCAGCGGCGAATACGACCTGATCTATGCAGGCGGAACGCTCAGCCTGCTCCATGCCGGAGTGATGGCCGGAACATACCGAAGGAGCGTGCTGGTCGTGGACAGGCGTGAACCAGCAAAATCCACGAGGGACTGGAACATATCAAGGAAAGAACTCGACAACCTTGTGTTTACGGGACTTTTTACCGGAAGCGAGATCGATTCCACGATCGTGAGGCGCTACAAGGCAGGCTGGGTCGAGTTTTTCAAGCCGGACGGCAGCCAGAAGCGTTTAGTGATGGAAAATGTGCTCGACTGTGCGGTAGACGCCGACCGCCTGCTTGGCATCGCGAAGGAAAAGCTGCTCGCGTCACCGGGAAGTACGGTCATCGCAGGCATGTCTTTTATCTGCTGTTATCGTTTCCCGGACCATATTGTCGTCAAAACCGCCGATCGCGAAGGAAAACATTTTTATTACCGCACCAGGGTGCTTGTCGACGTCATGGGGGTACTCTCACCGATTGCCATGCAGCTCAACCAGGGTATGCCGCAGACCCATGTCTGTCCGACTGTCGGCACGATTGCGAGCGGATTTGAAAATGCGGATTATGATCATGGAGAAATTTTGGTATCCACCGGCCCCGCGGACATGAGTTCGAGGAAAGGGCGCCAGCTGATCTGGGAAGGGTTTCCCGGAAATGGTTCCCAGTACATCACCTATCTGTTTTTTTACGATGAGGTGGATTCGCCCAACGACAAGAGCCTGCTTGCCCTGTTCGAAACCTACTTCAGGATACTCGGCGAATACAAGAAACCCGGCAGGGATTTCACCGTCCACCGTCCGGTTTTCGGGATCATTCCCGCGTATTTCCATGACGGTTTCAACCGCACGAGGGAGATCGCCGACGACAGGATCATTCTCTTCGGTGATGCGGCTTCGCTCGGTTCTCCACTGACTTTCTGCGGGTTCGGATCGATGGTACGCAACCTGCCCCGTCTGACCGCGGACCTTGACAAGGCGCTCGGCGAAAACGACCTGTCGAAGGAGAAACTTGAAAAGATCAGCGCCTATGAACACAATGTGGCATCGATGGCCAACCTGATGAAATACATGTGTTTCAATTCGGCTACGGACGAACCCAACTTCGTCAACGATCTCATGAACGAAGTCATGATCGTGCTCGACGACCTTCCTTCCCGTTACCGCCAGGCGATGTTCCGTGACGAAATGAAATTCGATGAGCTGATCGCGCTCATGATCAGGGTCGCATGGCGTTATCCGCGTGTGCTCAGGGCGACATTCGAGAAACTCGGCATTCCCGGTTCCCTCGGTTTCCTCAAGAATCTTGCCGGATGGGCTTTCTCGCCTTCCCGTTAACGCACGACCATGTCAGGCAGCATCCAGGAAACCCTCGCGAAACTCCGAGGCGAGATAGAACGCCACAACCGCCTCTATTACATCGAAGCAAAACCGGAGATATCCGATTACGAGTTCGACAGGCTTCTCGAAAAACTGGTCGCGCTCGAAAAGGAACATCCCGAGCTTGTCACGCCGGACAGTCCGTCACAGCGGGTTGGCGGGACGATTACCCGTTCGTTTTCGACGGTCTTGCATGCCGAGCCGATGCTGAGCCTCTCGAACACATACTCGCTTGCCGAAATCGAGGATTTCCATAACCGGGTCGTCAGGCTGCTTGCCGCAGAAGGAGGGGACTCCTCCGATATGGTTGCCGAGTTGAAGTTCGACGGCGTTGCGGTGAGTCTCCTGTACCGCGGCGGTCTGCTGGTACGCGGCGCGACACGTGGGGATGGAATGCAGGGAGACGACATCACGGCGAATATCCGCACCATCCCGACCGTTCCTCTCCGTCTCGACGGTTCGCGGAATGTTCTCGGCGAACTCGGGATCGCCGACGTCGAAGTGCGCGGCGAGGTGTTCATGCGCAGGGAAGATTTCGACCGCCTGAACGATTCCAGACCGGAAGAGGACAGGTTCGCCAATCCGCGCAACGCGACAGCCGGGACGCTCAAGCTGCAAGACTCCTCGGAGGTGGCTTCACGCCGCATGTATTTCGTCGCCTACTGGCTCAAAGGTCTGAAGGACGAATCGGCCGACCATCTTTCGAGGCTGAAGAAGCTCGAGAAACTCGGTTTCGATACGGGGCATAATTACCGGCTTTGCCATACCCTGCCGGAAATTGCGAAGTTTATCGGCGAGTGGTCCGAAAAAAGGTGGAAACTCCCTTACGAAACCGACGGTGTTGTGCTCAAGCTGAATGACGTGAGGCAATGGGAACTGCTCGGGGCGACATCGAAAAGCCCTCGTTGGGCCATCGCTTACAAATACCCGGCACAGCAGGCCGAAACGTTTCTGCGCGATGTCGTTTTCCAGATCGGCCGTCTCGGGACCGTGACGCCGGTTGCCGAGCTCGAACCGGTAAAGCTTGCCGGATCGACGGTTTCCCGATCGACCCTCCATAATTTCGACGAGATCGAGCGGCTCGGCGTCATGATCAACGACCGGGTCGTCATCGAAAAATCCGGCGAAGTGATCCCGAAGGTCGTGAGCGCGGTGCTTGAAAAGCGGACGGCTGAAGCACGCCCGATCATCGTTCCTGAGGTCTGCCCCGAGTGCGGGGCCCCGCTGGAGAAGCCGGAAAACGAAGTGAGCTGGTACTGCCCGAATGAGCGTGAATGTCCGGCACAGATCAGGGGCCGGGTCCTGCACTTCGCATCACGGGACGCGATGGATATCAGGACGCTCGGCAAGGCGCTCGTGGACCAGCTGGTGAGCCTGCGGCTTGTCAGGGACGTCGGCGACCTCTATTATCTGCAGCAGCCGCAGCTTGAACGCCTCGACAGGATGGGCCCGAAGTCTGCACAGAACCTGCTCAGGGCGCTCGACGAGAGCCGGACGAAAAGTTACGACCGCCAGCTCTATGCGCTCGGCATCCGCCATGTCGGCCGCGCGACCGCGCGTGAGCTCGCCAATGCCTATCCCTCGCTGGATATGCTTGTCGAGGCCGGAGAGGCGGAGATTGCGATGGTCCCTGATATCGGCCCGGTTGTGGCGCACAGCATCAGGGATTTTTTTTCGAAACCCGAAAACAGGGAACTGATTCAGAAACTCAGCGATGCTGGCGTTACCATGCGTTCTTCAGAACGGAAAGCGCTTATCAACCGCAATTTTGACGGGATGAGCATTATCTTTACCGGGACACTCGAACGCTGCGATCGCCAGAAAGCTTCGGAGCTGGTCATGGAAAGGGGCGGACGGATCGTGAGCTCTGTCAGCAGGAAAACGACTTTCGTGGTTGCCGGGAGAGAGCCCGGAAGCAAACTTGAAAAAGCCCTGAAGCTCGGGGTCAGGGTGATTACCGAAGAAGAGTTCGAGGCGATGCTCTGAACGGGAATCCTTAAAATTTATAACCAGTGGGAAAATGGACCTTCATTACAGGGTTGCGATATTCGGTTCCGCAAGGATAGAGGAAGGCAGCGAGGACTACCGGAATGTCTTCACCATAGCGAAAGGGCTTGCCGGTTACGGTTTCGATATCGTGACGGGAGGTGGTCCGGGCCTCATGCAGGCCGCCAACGCAGGGACGAAGAGCGCCAGTTCCCAGAGCAGGTCGATAGGCCTGAACATCAGGCTGCCGAAAGAACAGCAGCCGAACGCCTACCTCGATATCAAGGAGGAGTTCTCGCTGTTCAGCAGCAGGCTCGACACCTTCATGGCCCTTTCCGATGCCGTGGTGGTCGCCCCCGGAGGAATAGGCACCATGCTCGAACTTTTCTACACCTGGCAGCTTGTCCAGGTGGAGCATATCTGCGAAACGCCCGTCATCCTGTTCGGTGAAATCTGGACGAACCTCCTGCTCTGGCTCGAAACGGAAGTCCTGCCCCGGCAGCTTTTTGCCAAAAGCGATATGCATATGATTTTCCATGTCACTGAACCCGGGCAGGTTGTCGAACTCATCAAGAAAATCCATGACGATCGTCTCGAGCAGGAGCACGCCTGCAGGAATTTCACGAAGTACCGAAATGCCCTGAAGGAGGGAAAGACACTGTTGGGCTGAGCTCGAAAGAAAACCTGATTCCCTCCCAAGCCCCATGAAACAGGAAACCCGGCTCCTGGCCATAGAAGCACGAATCTGTCTGGTCTTGTCGGTCATCTTCATCCACGGCAAGGTCATCACTCCCGGCCTCTGCCATTACGGTTTTACCTGGTCTGACAAGTTCGAGCACCTCTTTGCATTTTTTATCCTCTCCCTGCTGCTTGATTTCGCCTTTCCCGGTAAACCCTTCACGTACAGGAAAATCGCCGTTCTGCTGCTTTATGGAGCCGGGATAGAGGTTATCCAGCTTTTCGTCCCTTTCAGGGATTTCGACCTGTTCGATTTCATAGCCGACATTCTCGGCATCGCCCTCTATCCGTTCGCAATTCCGCTGATCAGACGGATACCGCTGCTGAAATCCCGCTGGGTCACGGAAACATGAAGAGGTATTAGGGTATGCCGCCGGAAAATCTCTTCCGTGGGCTTTTATTTTCCGGCGACGTAAAGGATCGAAGTTTCGAAGGTCATGGGGTAATAGGCTGCCGTGCGGAACCCGTTATTTTTCAGGATAGCGGTAAATGCTTCGGCCTGAGGGAACTGTTCGACCGAATGGGGCAGATAATCGTAGGCAAAAGTTGATTTGCTGAACAGCCCGGCGATCTTCGGCAGCACATTCCTGAAATACATGAGATAGGCGTTTTTCATGATCTCGTTCCGGGGTATCATCGGCTCGATGATGATCGCGTGCCCCCCCGGCTTCAGCACCCTGTGGAACTCCTGCATGCCCTTGTCCAGCTCTTCGAAATTCCTGACTCCGAAACCTGCGCTGACAATATCGAAACTGGCCGTTTCGAAAGGCAGTTTTTCCGCGTATCCTTCGAGGAAGGTGATAGCGGGATATTTTTTCCTCGCTATTGCCAGCATCTCCGGAGAAAGGTCCAGTGCTGTGACTTTCGCTCCGGGGATTTTCGCCATCGAAGCGGCAAGGTCGCCGGTGCCGGTTGCGACATCGAGGATCCTCGGATCAGTGTTTGTCCCGATGAGGTTCCTTGCCGTTCTGCTTGCCCTTGCCCGCCAGTAGTTGTCAATTCCCAGGCTGAGCAGGTGGTTCAGGAAATCGTATGCCGGCGCGACGTCGTCGAACATCGACTGGATGGCATGCCTCGATTTCGTCAGGTTGAGGTTTTTTGCGCTTTCCCTTGCGTCTGCTCCCGGCGCGTCAGCTTTTTTTGCCATAGACATCTTCAGGATTGAACATCAGGGTATCGCAGATTTCCATCGAAAGGTCGTCCTTGACTTTACGGAAGAAACAGGAGTGGTAACCGACATGACAGGCGCCGCCTTTCTGTGAAACCTTGAGCAGGAGGGTGTCTCCGTCGCAATCGATCAGGATCTCGTGTACTTCCTGCATATTGCCCGATGATTCTCCTTTCAGCCAGAGCTCCTTGCGGCTGCGGCTCCAGTAGCAGGCTTTTTTCCTGTCAAGCGTCATCTGGAGGCTTTCGTGGTTCATCCAGGCCATCATGAGTACCTTGCCGGTCTCGTGGTCCTGCACGATAGCCGGAACGAGCCCGTTCGAATCGAATTTTACAGATTCAATAAAGTTTTTGCCGGTATCTTGATAATCGCCCATCGTCGGAGTAGATTAATCGGTCTTTTGATGAAAAACTGTACGGGACAACCCCGGACGTCGTGAAAAAATGATTCTAAAGATTGATAAAAATATTGAAATACCAAGCTTCCGGTGGAGAAAAAAGTTAAAACATGTAACTTCCATCTGCTGAATACATAAAGAACATCCCTCTTTATCTGTTCCGAACCCCGGCAGCACGGTCTCCAGGTTTTTCCGGAACAATAAACCAGAGGTGCCAATAAAGAACGCGCCAATGAAATCCCTTCAGAAATTCCTTCCGAAATATTCCATCGCTCTTGCCCTCATTCTTGTCGTCACGGTACTGTTCCTCATTTTCAGGGGAAATACGGTCGATATCGAGGCAGGTGAGGTCACCAATGCGGAACTGGTCCAGGCGATCTACGCCACCGGCTTTGTCGAAGCCGAAGCCATCGCGAACCTGAGCGTGGAGTACTCCGGTTCGGTCAGTTATATCGGGGCGAAGGAAGGGGAGAGGGTCACCGCAGGGCAGCAGATTATCGAACTCGACAGCCAGCGTCCCCTGCTTGCCGTGAAGGAAGCCAGGGCGGCCCTTGCCGAGCAGCAGGCCGTCAGCGGCGACAACCGGCGCATGTTCCAGCGGAAAAGCAACCTTTACAGGGAAGGCGCGATTTCGCGACAGGAACTGGAGGATGCCGAAAAGAACCGTATCCAGTCCGACGAACTGCTGCAGCAGAAAACGATGCAGCTCAGACAACGTGAAGACGATCTGAAAAAACTTGCCGTACGGGCTCCATTCGCCGGTATCCTTACGCTTCAGAACGTCAGGAAAGGAGATTACGTGCAGGCGAACAGCCTTGTCGCGACCGTCGTCGATCCGGCGAACTACACGATCTGCGTCGAAGTGGACGAGCTCGACATGCCCCGTATCCGCAATGGCCAGAAGGCAACGGTGGCGCTCGATGCGTATCCGGAAAAAAGGATGCACGCTATTGTTACCCGGATTGTCCCGCAGACCGACAAGGTTACGAAAACATCGAAAATATATCTCTCCCTGGAAGGTGATATCGACCGGATACAGGCCGGCATGACGGCTACAGCCAATATCATATACAATACGAAGCCAAATGCGATCCTTGTCAGGAAAAGCTCCGTTTTCGAAGAAAACCACCGGAGCTTTGTCTGGAAAATCGACAGCGGGAAGCTGAAAAAACAGCCGGTCAGGATCGGGGCGGGAGATATGACCTTTTTCGAGGTGACAGGCGGACTTGGTAAAGGTGACAGGGTCGCCCTGCTCCCGAAAGAGAATTTTCATGAAGGGATGCAGGTGAAGATAGTCAACGCAGGAAAATCCTGACAGGTCGATTGCCGCCATGATCGAAAAGAGGCGTATAGCCGTCATCCTTGCCGCACACGGTGAAGCCGAGACCATCGGCTTGCGGGAAAATTACCGGGTGAACATGATGACCCTCGGGCATGCGTCCATGGTCATGCCGATTCCGATGCCCCTGCGGCATTTCATTTCGGCAACCTCTTCGGCTCGGAAAAGGATACGAAGCTTCTCCAACTCCCAGGCTTCACCACATAACGGCATCACGCGGCAGCAGGCAGAGTCGCTTCAGCTATTTCTCGACTCTCATCATGTCGGCGACGGGATTTCCTTCGACGTCCATGCCGCATTTTCCGCATCCGATCCTGCGGTGGAAACAGTTATCGACAGGACCCGTTCTCATGACGGACAGGTGATCGTTTCCATGTCGCCGATAGACAGCACCCTTTCCTGTGGCCTTGTGTGCAGTTACCTCGAATCGACAAGCTCGCCGGAGGAACTTGGAAGAGCAAGGGTCATCAGCCGTTTGTGGGATGACGGCGATCTCTATCCGATTTTCCTCGACCACCTTTTCGGCTGCATTGCGCAAATCGGCTTTACCCGTCGGGGGAAACGGGCGCTGGTGCTCATGTACCACGGGACCCTTGTCGCCGATGCGAAAGGCGGTACGCCGGACTTCCGAACCGGGCTCCACGAGACCCTGACCTTTGCCGGGCGGCTCGGCAGCATGATCGCCGCTCACCCCTCAAACCCCTATTCCAAGGTTTTTACCGCGTTCCTCAACCATGATGTCGGAGGTACCTGGACCAGGCCTGCTTTCGAGGAGGTGTGCACGGAAATCAGGGAAGAGGGTTTTACGGGTGCAGACCTTTTCGGCTGCGGTTACTTCGCAGACGGCAACGAAACTATCCATCGGGAGGACGAGATCAAGGATGCCGCCGCGCTTTCCGACGTATCGACCATTCCCTGCCTGAACGGATCCGCGGCCTTCACCTCCTACCTTGCCTCGAAAGTCTCCGCTGCGGCGAAGCAGATTCTGGCGATGAGGACTGAGGACTGAGGACTGAGGACTGAGGACTGAGTGGAAAGTGGAAAGTGGAAAGTGGGGATTGGGTAATGGGTGCTGGGGAACTCAGGACTGAGTACTGAGGACTCAGGACTGGGAAAGCCACATAGAGGGCGGGATATTGGAAGCCAGGGGTGCCAGCCCCTGGAAGGAGTTGCAAAATTAATTTGGGGTTCAGCCCCGTAGGGGCGTGATGGGACTGAGGACTGAGTGCTGAGGACTGAGTGCTGGGTGCTTGGGGCCGGGGAGTCAGGATTTGAGTTTTTTATCGCTGTTGTCCCTGCAGTCCTTTTTGTCCCTTTGCCCTGTGCTTGGGCGTGGACTGGAGAGTGGAAAGTGGAGAGTGGGATGTGGTTGGAAACTTCCGACAGATAGAACCGATCCGTCTGATCGGACCGATTTTTCTTAACTTATTTCCCAAACCCCACTACCCAGCCCCCAAAGCTCTTGCTGCTCTTGAAAAATGTCCGGCATCCTCCTGGATTTTTCGCTTTGCTCAGAATGACAAAATCTCAGCTCTTGCTGCCAACCGGGGCTAATCGGAATTGATAGTTGATTCTCCGGAGTCCCCACTCTCCACTTTCCACTTTCCAGTTCCCACTCAGTCCTGAGTCCTCAGCACTCTGTAATACACCAGCCCGATCATTTCCCTCATCGCTTTTTCAGAATGCAGGAATGCCTCCGCATCCGGCAGGAAAGACAACAGGGTCAGAGGTTTTCTGCCGCCGACCTGAAAATCGACCCTGTAAGGGATAACACGGAAGCCCTGTCGTTCGAACAACAGCTGCGCTCGGGGCATGTGATAAGCGCTGGTCACCAGTATGATCGTATTCCCTTTTCCGATCTTTCCTTCTTCAGAAAGCCTGCGGAGTTCGACAGCTTCCCCGGCGGTATTGCCCGCCAGTCCTGTCAGACGGATCGCTTTCGCGGGGATTCCGAGCTTCTCAGCCCGTCGTGCGAGCAGTTCCCCTTCCGGGACTTCGTTCATTCTCCAGGGCAGCCGTCCTCTGGTAAAAACCAGAAGCGGCGCTTTGCCTGCACGGTAGAGATCGATGCCGCCTTCGAACCTGTCGGCCGCATCTTTCCATTCGCCAAGCGGTGCCCCTTCAACCTGTTCCGTCATACCTCCGGGCACCACGATCATGTCGGCTTTGCCCACTTCGATAACCGGTGTCCGTCCGGCAGTACTTTCGAGATTATGGATGAGCGCATCGCTGAAGAGCGGCATGCTGAACAGAAGGAAAAGCAGTGTTCCGATCCACACGAGCAGTTTCCTGCGCATCAGAAGTCCGCAGAGGAGCAGCAGCAGGACGAGACCTGAAGGAAACAGCGCTATCGCAATGGCTTTTTTGACAAAAAGCATACGTTCTCCTTTTCAGGCAAACGGTTACGGTACTCTGACCAGAAACGATAGTCATTACCCTGGAAAATCCAAAATCATGGAGCAAACACCGAAAAGAGGAAAAATGAACTGCAGGCAGGGAATATCGATTCATTCGCGATGAAATTCGTTGATAATACACATGTTTACTTAAGGTTGCGTATATTTTGTTCAATATTGCGTCCCCCCGTTTGTGCTTCATCACGGATATCAAGTGTCGTTATGGATGAACAGCTTTCGAGAACCATACAATATGGTGTTAACGACATTCCTCCCCCGTTAAGACTGCTCATGCTTTCATTGCAGCATCTCATGCTCATGTCCGTATCTATTAGCCTGCCCATCCTGATGGCAGCGCAGATCAGTGCATCAGGGGAACCTGCCTCGAACCTGATCATGTTCTCCATGATCGTCTGCGGAATTGCGTCCATCCTCCAATCCTCGAACTTGCCGTTTTTCGGAGCGAAATACCTCTGTCCGAATATCTGTCTGCCCTCGTTCTTCAGTCTCACAGTTTCAGCCGCCCTCGCCGGAGGCATGCCGCTTGTCAGGGGGATGCTCATTTTCAGCGGACTGGTTGAAATGGCTCTTGCCCCGTTGCTGCACAAACTGAAAAAAATCTTCCCCGCATATATCGTCGGTTTTATCATTGCCATGGTCGGCATCAGTTTTATCAGAATATCCGTCATTTCATTTTTCGGACTGGAACTCAGGGGAGATATCGTCAGGAACAACGATTTGATTATTGGTGCCGTCACGCTGCTGACCATATGGCTCTGCAATATCTGGGGCAATGGCAATGTCAGGATATTCTGCCTTCTTATCGGTGTGACGGCAGGATGGTCCCTGGCGGTCATGATGAATCCGGAATGCCGGCATGCGCTCACGACACTTGCCCGTTTCCCGGTTTTTGCATTGCCGTCGATTTCCGGAGAATTTCTGAAGCTGCATTTCCGGATTGACAGGATGCTGCCTTTTTTTGTGATTTCAGTCAGTGGTGCCGTCAAATCTTTCGGCAACCTGCTGACCGTACAGAAGATATCGCAACCTGAACTCGAAGAAATCGATTACGGACCGATCAGGAAAGGTATCGTCACGAACGGTTTCGCAAAAGTACTCGCCGGCATCCTTGGCGGCATGGCGACCGGAATTTCCTCAGGAAATATCGGGCTTGCCGGAAACACGAAAGTATTGAGCCGCTGGATAGGCATCGGCGCTGGAACGATATTGATACTGTTGTCATTCTCTCCCGTGATAACTGAAGCGATGATGATGATTCCAAAACCGGTCCTCGGTTCTTCGATGATTTATTCCGGCTGTTATCTCATCTGCACAGGAATGGAAGAATTGTTCAGTGAATCCTGGGATGAACGCAAAACATTCGTCATAGGAATTTCATTTGTTTTCGGTCTCAGCACAGCGCTGCTGCCGGAAGTTTTCGCCAGAACTCCGGAAATGGTCCAGGCTGTCTTCACCGATCCTCTGCCTACGGCGACCATCTGCGTCATCATTCTCAACCTGCTGGTCAATCTGGATCTGACGGTATTATCCTGGCTGAGGCAAAGTCCGGAATCCATACCGGCATCAAAAGGTAAATAAACAGGACTGTCAAGATGAGTCGCA
>CAIYPU010000123.1 GCA_903928225.1 uncultured Chlorobiaceae bacterium | reverse complement strand
GCGGTTGTCGCGGGGCTTGACAGCGCGATCGGGCTGGTGCTCACCGGCCTGTTCCTCGGTTCTGCGGAAAATCTCGCCGGGTTCATCCTCGGAAGCGGATGGAGGGAAACACCCGGGCTCGTTCTGCTGATCATGGCCCTTACAATGCGTCCCCAGGGAATTTTCGGAAAAAAAATCATTCGCAAAGTTTAAAGGAAACCAATGTTCACTGGCATCAGCGCAGGCATAAAGGAAAAATCCGCAGAGCAGCTTCTGCTCCTCGCGCTTTTTTCCTTCCTCGCTTTCCTGCCGCTCATCTGGCAGGGTCAATATGCACTTGGCCTCCTGACGATGATGGCGGTCTACGGCATCCTGCTTATCGGGCTCGATGCGACCGTCGGATACCTCGGCCAGGTGAACCTCGCACAGGCTGCACTTTTCGCCCTCGGAGGATATGGCACCGCCCTCTGCATACAGGCAGGGCTCCCTTTCCATCTCGCTCTTCTCGCCGGCATGGCAGCGGCATTGCTTCCGGGCGTCGCGCTCGCGTTGCCTTCGCTACGGCTTGAAGGGCCCCAGTTCGCCCTGTCCACGCTTTCATTCGGGGCTCTCACAATCATTGTCCTTAACCAGTGCGAGTCCGTCACGAACGGTGCGCTTGGTATTTCCGTCCCTCGCCCGCCTGTTTTTACCATCGAACTCGATGCAAGAAGCTTCTACTGGTTCTGCCTCGTCATCCTTTTTTCGGTATGGCAGGCTTCCCGGTTCCTGCTCAAATCCCGGTTCGGGCTTGCTATCGAGGCCCTTCGGGACTCGCCAACCGCAACCGATGCCCTCGGTATCGGTTCACTGAGGCACAAGGCGCTGGCTTTTGCCTGGGGCAGCTCCCTTGCCGGCCTTGCCGGCGGGCTCCATCTTATGAACTTCGGGTACCTTCAGCCTTCGGCTTTCGGCTACGACCTGATGGTCATCCTGCTGCTCGGCGTTGTTTTCGGCGGTCGTCGCAGCCAATGGGGAGCCTTCGCAGGCTCGGCCGTGGTGACCTTGCTGCCCAACCTCCTGTCGAACAGGGTGCTGTTCTCCTGGCTCGTCTCGCTGGGATGCCTGCTCTCGCTGGCAGCCCCCCTGAAGGCAGCGGTATCGCGAAAGCTCCCTTCATTCAGCGAAACAGCTCCCGCCGCGGGCATGCTCCTGTGTCTCGCACTGTCATTCCTTGTACCCAATATCGAACTCTGGAGAAAGGGAATTTTCGCGCTCTTTCTCTTTTCAGCCGTTGTCGGTCTGCCGGACGGCATCGCAGGCGCACTGATGGGCATCATAAGAAAAATCTTCGTATTTGAGCCCGAACCGCTTCCTGCCGCCAGCGGAGGGATTCCTGTTCCCCGAACTGCTGCGGCGATCCCTCTGCGGACCAGGAACATCGGAAAATCGTTTGGCGGGGTCAAAGCGGTGGACAATATTTCACTCGATATCGACCAAGGCGAAATCCTCGGACTTATCGGCCCGAACGGGTCCGGGAAAACCACGGTGATCAACCTCATATCCGGGCTTTACGCTCCAGACGAAGGCTCGCTGGAAATAGCGGGAAACCGGCCACGTCCAGGAAGCCTGATGGCATCGTCCAATGCAGGCGCTTCCCGTACGTTCCAGAACCTGCAGCCATTCTCCAGTCTCACGGCGCTCGACGCGCTTGCCGTCTGCCAGCGGAAGTACGATCGGGCTGCGGCAATGGCGCTCCTCCGCATTTCGGGCCTTGAAGACAAAGCCCGCTTGCGTTGTTCCGAACTGTCTTTCGGTGACCTGCGGTTCCTCGAGATTGCAAGGGCGCTCGCTACCAACCCAAGCCTCCTTCTGCTTGACGAGCCTGCGGCAGGCATGTCAAAACCCGACATCACCCGGCTTATCGACTTCATCGTTTCCATCAGCAAAACCGGGATCGCAGTCCTCCTTATCGAACACCACCAGGATATCATCACCTGGCTGTGCGACCGGGTCGCAGTAATGAACGGCGGGAAATTGATCGCCCTCGGAACACCGGTGGAGATCAGGAAAAACCCGCAGGTCATCGAAGCATACCTCGGAGCGGAAGACCTCCATCCGGCATGCATGAACAGGTCAGGGATACAGCCATGCTGAAAACAGTCAACCTCCATGCAGGGTACGGCGGGGCAGAGGTGCTGAAGGGCATTTCGATCGAAGTCCCCGAGGGCAGCTGCGTCGCGCTTGTCGGAGCTAACGGCGCAGGCAAGAGCACACTCGCGAAAGCGATCAGCGGCCTGCTCGTCCCGAGTTCGGGACAGGTTTTTTTCAACGGCAGGGATATAACCGGCTGCCCGGCAAGCCTGACGGCAAGGAACGGGCTCAGCCTCTGCCCCGAAGGGCGGCGTGTCTTCGCGCCGCTTTCCGTCGAAGACAACCTGCTGCTCGGGGCATTTCCCCGTCTCCCTTCGCTTGGACCGTTCCGCAGGAAAGCTTCGGACGATCTTGAGAAAATCTACGGCATGTTCCCGATCCTGAAGGAAAGACGGATGCAGCAATCGGGCAGCCTCTCGGGAGGCGAACAGCAGATGCTGGCCATAGGACGGGCGCTGATGGCCAAACCGCGCCTCCTGATCCTCGATGAACCCTCTCTTGGGCTTGCCCCTATCGTTCTCAAAGAGGTATTCGAAGCGATCATCGCGCTGAGGAATTCCGGCATGACCATAATGCTTTCCGAACAGTTCGCAAGGAACGCGCTTGCCGTGTCCGACAGGGCCTATATCCTCGAAAGAGGCAAGGTCGTGCTCGAAGGGCCATCTGCCGAACTTGAAATAAACCCCGCAGTCATCGAAGCATATCTCGGATAACCGCAAGACAACCTGAGCGAATGAAACGTCCCGTCATGGCATCAGCTTCCGGTAAACAACCCGATGCCGCGTTCGCCCTGGCCCTCAAGCTGCTCGGCATAAGAAGCCACAGCAGGCTGGAGCTTGAAAGGAAACTCCGCGGCAAAGGGTTCGACGAGGCCGTCACGGCGCAAACAATAGAAAAACTTTCAGGAAAGGGTTTGCTTGACGATCGGGAGTTCGGTCTCGAGTTCATCGCAAGCCGAGCGAAAAGGAAACCTGCGGGAAAAATCAGACTTGTCGCGGACCTCCGGAAAAAAGGTTTATCGGAGACCGTGATCGGCGAGGTGGTCGGTGAAATAGACAGCGGTCCGCTCTGCATGCAGGCGGCGGAAAAAAAATGCGCCACACTCAGGGGACCTGAAGCCGCCCGGAAAAAAAAGCTCGAAACATTCCTCAGGAACCGCGGTTTTTCGTGGCCGGAGATCCGCGAAGCGCTCGAACGATTTTTCCCGGGCGTGACAGACCGGGAAGAACCCGTTTAGTTCGTCTCCCCCTTGACAAGGGTTCCTACTTCCTCGCCCCGGAGCAGCCTGGTGAAGTTCCCCTTTTCGTTCATATTCATGACCACGATCGGCAGGACGTTCTCCCGGCAAAGTGTTATGGCCGTCATATCCATGACCCGGAGGTTTTTCCGGATAACGTCGAGGTATGAGATCCTCGGGAAAAACTCGGCATCGGGATTTTTCTCCGGATCGGAATCGTAGACCCCGTTTACCCTCGTACCCTTGACAATGACGTCGGCCTCGATTTCGATAGCCCTGAGCGATGCGGCGGTATCGGTCGTGAAATAGGGGTTGCCTGTTCCCCCGCCGAATATGACCACCCTGCCCTTTTCGAGGTGGCGGATCGCCCTGCGGCGGATGAACGGTTCAGCAATCTGCTCCATTTTGATCGCTGACTGCAGGCGGGTAAAGACACCGCGGCTTTCGAGCGCATCCTGGAAAGCCAGGGAGTTGATAACCGTTGCAAGCATGCCCATGTAATCGGCCTGGACCCTGTCCATATTCGCGGCGGCATCGGACATGCCGCGGAAAATGTTCCCTCCGCCGATGACGAGTGCGATCTGGGCACCCATCTCCTTCGCCTCCCTGATTTCCTCGGCATACCGGTGAAGCATGTCGGCGTTGATACCGTAGCCGTCTGTTCCGGCAAGGGCTTCGCCGCTCAATTTCAGCAAGATGCGCTTATACTGCAACATATACGTCTCCTCCTGAACAAGGGTTTATGAAATTGCCACAAGCGGGCGGGAACAAAAAAAAAGCCTCGATCAACGAGGCTTCTTTTTTTTACTCTCCCAGCTGGTAGCGGACAAATGCCGATACATCGACCTTCGCCTGGTGCTTCTTTCGGAAGTCGGCGAGAACGTCGGATACCTTGACATTGCTGTCCTTGATGAAGGACTGTTCCGTCAGTACCACTTCCTGGTAATACTTTTCGAGCCTGCCGGTAACGATCTTGTCGACAAACTCCTCTTTCTTTCCCTGTCCGAGTGCCTGCTGGCGGTAGATTTCCGATTCCTTGGCGATGTAATCCGCAGGGACATCGGCACGGCTGGCAACGATCGGGGCTGCAGCGGCAACCTGCATGGCGAGGTCTTTCGCCAGCTCTCCGGCAAGTTCCGGCTTGTCGGTAACAAGACGGACAATCGCGCCGAGCTGTGCGCCGGGGTGAGTGTACCCTTCGACCAGTCCATCGACTGCATCGCAGAAGACGAGGTGCTTGAGCAGGATCTTTTCGCCAAGTTTCCCGGTAAGGGTCGTCATGGCGTTTTCTACGGTCTCGCCGCTATAGGCGTCGCCGAGATTCCGGGCGAGCATTGCGTCCGCTGTAGCGACACGGCCTGAAAGGGCAAGTTCCGCAAGGGCTCCGGCAAATCCGGTAAAATCGTCGCCCCTGGCAACGAAATCGGTTTCGCAGTTGAGCTCGAGGATAACGCCGCTTTTCCGGTCCGGGGCGATCCTGATGACAATCATGCCTTCTCCGGTTTCCTTGCCTTCACGTTTGGCGGCAAGCGCAGCGCCTTTCTTGCGAAGGTACTCGATGGCTTTCTGCATATCTCCGCCGCTCTCTTCGAGGGCCTTTTTGCAGTCCATCATACCAACGCCTGTGATATCACGAAGATTCTTTACATCCGATGCTGAAATCTGGCTCATTGAACTCTTTCTTCTTGAAGTTGTATTCGTGGTTTACTCGCTGATGTCTTCCTTTTCGTCATCGACTTCCTCGTCCATCCCGGCAAGGACTTCCTGCTCGACCTTCTGCTGCCTTGCGTTCAGGATCGTATCGGCGACAGCTTTGACCATGAGCTGGATGGAGCGGATCGCATCGTCGTTGGCGGGAATGATATAATCGATCAGTTCCGGGTCGCAGTTGGTATCGACCATGGCGAAAATGGGAATGCCGAGCGAACGGGCTTCCTTCACGGCGATATGCTCTTTCTTGATATCGACCACGAAAAGGGCGGCAGGCAGCCTGTTCATGTTGGCGATACCTCCGAGGATCCTCATGAGCTTGTCCTTTTCACGGGCGAGCATGAGGCGCTCTTTTTTGGTGATCATGTCGAACGTGCCGTCGGTTGCCATGCGCTCGATCGAGTTCATGCGCCTGATGCTCTGACGGATGGTCGAGAAGTTGGTAAGCATTCCGCCGAGCCAGCGCTCGCAGACATAGGGCATGCCGGCGCGTTCCGCCTCTTCGGCAATGATTTGTTTGGCCTGTTTCTTGGTACCGACCAGCATGATCTCCCTGCCGGTGGATGCGATAGCTTCGAGGGCTTTCAGCGCATCGTCGGACATGACGAGGGTTTTCTGCAGGTCGATGATGTGCACGCCGTTCTTCTCCATGAAGATATACGGCTTCATTTTCGGGCTCCAGCGGCGGGCGAGGTGGCCGAAATGGACACCTGCGCGGAGCAGGTCGTCAAGCTGAAAATAGGACATTGTTTTTCCCTTGTGTTTAGTTGTTCCTCTACCACACCCGCAATCCCCGGGATCCAGTGCAGGGCACAGGACACTTCCGGCAACCTGGCCCGCATGGGCGGGCCGGCATGGTATGTGTTGTTTTTACTGAAATAAAAACGGTATAAAAAAATATCAGCGTTTCGAGAACTGGAAACGTTTGCGGGCTTTTTTGCGACCGAACTTCTTGCGCTCGACCATACGCGGGTCCCTGGTAAGCAGCTTTTCGGTTTTCAGCACGACCCTCGACGTTTCGTCGAACTCGGTAAGGGCCCTGGCAATGGCAAGGCTGACCGCGCCGCACTGGCCGCTCACGCCTCCTCCCTGCACGTTCACCCTGATATCGAACTCATCCATCTTTTCGGTAAGGGCGAGCGGCCTGAGTGCCTGCTGGCGCTTGAACTCGTCCTTGAAATATTCTTCGACCGGCAGCTTGTTGATGATCACCCGGCCTTTTCCCGGAGACAGGATCACCCTTGCCACCGAGGTTTTACGGCGTCCGACTGTATCGATAACCTCTTTCATTCCCTGTTTTTTAGTGATTTAGTTAAGTTTCAGTTCGGCCGGTGCCTGAGCTGCATGCGGGTGCTGTGAACCGGCATAGACCTTGAGTTTCCTGAAAAGCTGACGACCGAGGTTGTTGTGCGGGAGCATGCCCCAGACAGCCTCTTCGATCACCCTTTCCGGTTTTTTCTTCAGCAGCTCCTTGACATGGTCGATTTTGGCGCCGCCGGGATACTGGGAGTGCGAAAAGTAGGTTTTCATTTCGCCTTTGCGGCCGCTGAGCATCACTTTTTCCGCATTGGTCACGATGATGAAATCACCGGTATCGACATGCGGCGTGAACTCCGCCTTGTGCTTTCCCCTGAGTACCCTGGCAATCTCAGAAGCCATTCTGCCCAACACCTGTCCATCAGCATCAACGACATACCACTTCCGCTCGACTTCTGCAGGTTTTGCCGAATATGTTTTGAAACTTAACGTCTTGCTCATACTCTTACGATAGATTAACTGGTCTTTTCCGAAAAATAAAGTTTAGCAATGTAAATTATTCCACATAATTCTACAAATTATAACCTTGCATTTGTATACTTGTCACCTGCAGGATCAACCGGCAGTTTTTCAAATGACCGCATTCCAGCTCCTATGAAGCCTCTGATCGCCCTAGTCGGCCGGCCCAATGTCGGCAAATCGACCCTTTTCAACAGGATCCTCCGCCAGCGGACCGCCATTGTGGACAGCACGCCGGGCGTAACGAGGGACCGCCATATCGCGGAAGGCGAATGGCAGGGCAAACAGTTCCTGCTCATGGACACCGGAGGCTACAACACCTCCGACAGCGACCTCATCAGCTCGGCAATGCTTGATCAGACGCTGACCGCCATCAGGGACGCCGATACCGTGATTTTCGTCACCGACGTCCGCTCCGGCCTCACCTATGACGACCTCGAGCTTGCAAAGCTTCTCCGACAGCATTATACGGAAAAACCGGTTTTCTTCGCCGTCAACAAGGTGGAAAGCCCGACACTTGCCATCGAAGCGGAATCATTCATCAGCACCGGCTTCACCAGGCCGTACCAGATTTCCGCCAAGGACGGAAGCGGCATCGCCGACCTGCTCGACGACTTGCTTGAAGCGCTTCCCGAACGCGAGAACGAAGAGGAAGAAGAAGACAAGGCCATTAAAATCGCCATAGTGGGAAGGCCGAACGTCGGCAAATCGAGCTTTGTCAATTCGCTGCTCGGCTCGAACCGCCTGATCGTGTCGAACATCCCCGGCACGACCAGGGACGCCATCGACAGCCGGTTCATGCGCAACCGCAACGAATTCGTGCTGATCGATACGGCCGGTCTGCGCAAACGCACGAAAATCGATGCCGGCATCGAGTACTACAGCTCGCTCAGGACCGAAAAGGCCATCGAGCGCTGCGATGTCGCCCTTGTCCTCCTCGATGCCGATGCAGGGCTTGAAAAGCAGGATATGAAGATCATCCACATGGCGCTCGAGCGCCACAAGGGGGTCCTGCTGCTCGTCAACAAATGGGACCTCATCGAAAAAGATTCGAAAACCAGCAAGCTTTACGAAGACAAGCTCCGCTCACTCATGGGCAACCTTTCGTTCATCCCCGTGATGTTCATTTCGGCACTGACGAAAAAGAACCTGTATCGTGCAATCGACACCGCAAAGGATATCACCGGCAGCCTGAAGCAGAAAATAAGCACCAGCAAGCTCAACCGGTTCCTCGAGGAAGCGCTTGCGGAGAAGCACCCATCCACGAAATCGGGGAGGGAGCTGAAGATTAAATACATGACCCAGATTGAGGCACCATGGCCGGTATTTGCATTTTTCTGCAACGATCCCGAGCTTGTCCAGGACAATTTCCGCAGGTTCCTTGAAAAAAAGCTTCGGGAGCGTTTCCCTCTCGAAGGGGTTCCGCTATCCCTGCGCTTCCAGAGAAAATAAAAGGCATTGTTTTCATCTTATCATTCAACAACCAACCAGTCATTGCGAATGCCCAAAGTACAGGAATCAGATATTTACGAGGCGCTCAGCACCGTCATGGAGCCCGATCTCAAAAAAGACCTGGTGACGCTCGCCATGGTCGAGGACATCGAGATCGACGAACAGGATAACGTGTCGTTCAGCGTCGTGCTCACCACTCCGGCATGCCCGATGAAAGAGCATATAAAAAACGCCTGCATCGACGCCGTCAGGAAGTTCGTTCCGGCCGCAGCAGGCGTGACGGTGAACCTGAAATCACGGGTCACCTCATCCTGCGGCCACAACTGCGACCATGAACGTCCACTGAAAAACGTGAAGAACATCATCGCCGTGGCATCCGGCAAGGGGGGCGTCGGCAAATCGACCTTCTCGGTGAACCTTGCCGTGAGCCTGGCGGCCACGGGAGCGAAGGTCGGGCTTATCGACGCCGACCTCTACGGGCCCAGCATCCCCACCATGTTCGGGTTGCAGGATTCGAAACCCGAGGTTATCGACAAGAAGATCATCCCGCTCGAAAAGTTCGGGGTGAAGCTCATGTCCATAGGCTTCCTCGTCGACAGCGAAACAGCCGTCATCTGGCGGGGGCCGATGGCTTCGAGCGCCATCAAGCAGTTTATCAGCGATGTGGACTGGCAGGATCTCGATTACCTGATTTTCGACCTTCCCCCCGGTACGGGCGATATCCAGATCACCCTTTCCCAGACCCTTCCGCTCAGCGGCACCGTCATCGTCACCACGCCGCAGGATGTCGCGCTGGCAGACGTATCGAAAGCCGTGAGCATGTTCCGCAAGGTGCACGTCCCGATCCTCGGGCTTCTGGAAAACATGAGCTACTATGAACTCCCGGATGGAACAAGAGATTACATCTTCGGCCACCACGGCGGTGAAATCTTCGCAAAAACCCAGGGGCTCGCGTTCCTTGGCGCCATCCCGATCGACAGGGGGGTGCGAGAAGGAGGCGATGAAGGGACACCATACGTCATCGGCCGGCCGGATTCCCCTGCGGCGAAAGCCATCAGGGCGGCGGCGATGGAGGTTGCCAGACGGGTCTCGATCACGAACGCGGAACTTTCTGCGGGACATTGAGCGTAAGATATGGCAGGATCCTCAGGAACTCCGGGCAAGGGCTCACGGACAAATAATAAAGGGGCCCTTGTTGTTTTTTTGCGCGGCAGGTTTCATATTATCGAAAGCCGGAACAGGCCATGCCGGAAAGATTTACCCTACAATTACCATTAAACAGCAACAGACATGAGTATCACCAAAGATTACCTGCCAAACAACGATGCCATCTACAACAGGGTCATCGCCGCGCTCGAAACCGTCCGTCCCTATCTCCAGGTTGACGGCGGCGACTGCCAGCTTGTCGGCATTACGAAGGATATGGTTGTGGATGTGAAACTGCTCGGCGCCTGCGGTTCTTGCCCGATGAGCACCCTCACGCTCCGCGCGGGCGTCGAACAGGCGATCAAGAAAGCCATTCCGGAAATTGTCCGCGTCGAATCGGTCTGAGGTATCACCCGTCGAGATTTCTCAATAACAGTTCGAGGGAGTCTTCGTTGCTGACGAGGACTTCCCTTGGCCTGCTCCCGTCAGCTTCGCTGACGATCCCGTTGTATTCAAGCTGGTCCATCACCCTTGCGGCGCGGCTGAAGCCGAGCCTGAGCCTGCGCTGCAGGAGCGAAACGCTCGCCTGCTGGTGCATGACAACGAGCCGTGCAGCATCCTCGAACATGCTGTCACGCCCGTCCTTGTCCTGATACCCCTGCGGGCCCTGGCTTCCTTTCTGCAACTCTGCGGCAGGCAGTATGTAGATGTTCTTGAGAGCGTGCTGTTTTCCGATGAACGTGGTGATCTCCTCGACTTCCGCTGAAGAAACGAACGGGCTCTGGATCCTCATTGCCTTCGGCTGGCTTGCCGGCTGGTAGAGCATGTCGCCGTTTCCGAGCAGCTGTTCCGCGCCCGATCCGTCGAGGATGGTGCGTGAATCGACCTTGCTTGCCACCTGGAAAGCGATCCTCGAAGGGAAATTGGCTTTGATGATGCCGGTGATGACATCCACCGAAGGACGCTGTGTTGCCACGATCAGGTGGATACCGACAGCCCTCGAAAGCTGGGCAAGCCTCGTGATGGGCTCCTCGACATCACGCCCGGCGGTGATCATGAGGTCGGCCAGCTCGTCGATGACCACCACGAGGTAGAACATCGCTTCTGCGGGATTGCGGCGGTTGTAATCCCCGATATTGCGGACACCGGCTTTTTCGAGGGTCTCATAGCGGTGCTCCATCTCCTTTTCGACGCACTTGAGCGCATAAACCGCTTTCTGGGGTTCGGTGATGATCTGCTCGTCAAGGTTGGGAAAGCGCACAAGGAAATGGTTCTTCAGGTGCTGGTAGTGGAAAAGCTCCACGCGTTTCGGATCGACAAGCACGAACTGCACCTTGTCCGGGCTGCAGGAATAGAGCAGGCTGGAGATGATTACATTGATGCACACCGATTTTCCCGCTCCCGTGGCGCCTGCGATCAGCAGATGCGGCATTGCCGTGAGATCGTCGATGTAGACCTCGTTCGAGATGGTCTTGCCGAGGACGACCGGAAGCATGAGCCTGCTGTTCTTGAATTTTTCGACCTGAAGCACCGAACGGAGCCAGACGGTTTTGGGCTTGCCGTTGGGGATCTCGACACCCACGGCGTTCTTTCCCGGTATCGGTGCAATGATCCTGATGCCCCTAGCGGCAAGGGCCATGGCGAGGTCGTTCTCGAGCGCCTTCACCCTGCTGATCTTCACATCCGGGGCGAGTTCCATTTCAAAAAGCGTCACCCTGGGACCCACCGTGGTCGAAATCCTGAGGACTTCTATCTTGTAAATATTGAGTTTTTCGAGCAGCTTCCTCTTGCTTTCCGCGAGCTGGTGTTCGTCGATCCGCTCCCCGTCGTCCTCACCTTTTTCCAGCAGATCGATGGAAGGAAACCTGTACGGTTCCCTGTCCTTCGTTTTCACCTTCATCTGCCTCTCGTCGAGATCGGCTTCCTTTTCCCGCACGCCCTGTCGGATCACCATTTCCGGTTCACCGGGAAGCTGCGGCAGGACGGTTTCCATGGGCGAAACCGCAGACAGGGAGGATGCCCCGGATGGTTCGGTTGCAGGGGTGTTTTCAAACGGCAGGTGGTCCGGCAGGCGGGAGTCGGCCCGGATTACCGGTTTCTTCTGCACCTTTTCCTGGAGGCGGCGGTCCTTTTTCTCCCGCTTGTCTTCCTCCTTCAGCCTCCGGTTTTCAGCTTTTTTTTTTCGCAGCTCTTCCAGCCATGAACCGATTCCGGACAGCGAACCGGAAATGCCTGCGCTCAACGTCGAAGCTCCTTCGGAAAGTGCGATGAGGACGTTGCGACCCATATAAAAGGTGAGGAGAAGGGCAATGACGCCGGCAAGAACCCATGCGCCGGTCATACCTATCGCACGGGAAAGCAGTGATGAAAGCATCCTGCCGATAGCCCCGGACATCACATCGCTGAAAGGCTCGGAGGTCAGACCGAACATCAGTGCGGCATCCACGGAGATGAACGCGCTGTAGAGAAAAAAGAAAAGGGCGGGCTTCAGGCTGTTCGAACGGAGCAGGGACCATCCGCAGTAGAACACGGAAAGCATGGTGAAAATGAAGGGATAGCCGAGGAAGGAGCGGATGAAAAACACCGACAGCCTCGCACCGATCAGCCCGAAGGGATTGTGGATATCGCGGGCAACTTCTCCGGCCGCCTTGCTGAAGATATCGTGCCATGCCAGGGTCCCGAAGGCAGATTCGTCCCCGGGATTGAAACCGAGGATGGCGCAGACGAGAAAAAGCGAAAGCAGCATGAGAAAGATGCCGATCAGCTCTTTCATCAGCACATCCCTGTCGATGGACGGCTTTCCGGCCTTACCGTTTTCACTCTTCCGTTTCGTACTCTTTGCCACGTCCTGACGCGTTTTGCTTTCAGCCCTGAGACGGCTTCAAAAAGGGAAGGTTCCTGATCACGCCATTGTGCCAGGAACCACGGACCTCAACAAGGATCGGGGTTCCCGGCTGCAGGTATTCGCGGAAAACCCTGCAGGTGCCGATAGGCTCCTGAAGGGTCGGCGATAGCGTTCCGCTGCAGACAGAGCCGATTTCCTGGCGGTCGGTATTGAAAACCCTGTAATGCTGCCGGGGAAGCACACGGCCTTCGAGGCTGAAGCCGGCAACACCATACTTCAGGTTCATTTCGACCTGCTGGCAGGCTTCCTTTCCGATGAAATGGCTCTTATCCATTTTCACCACCCATTTCAGCCTTGATTCGAGGGGGTTGGTATCCTGGTCGATTTCATGGCCGTAAAGCGAATACCCCATCTCGAGCCTGAGGGTATCGCGCGCGCCGAGGCCGACCGGCTGGATGCCGCAATCGCGCCCGGTTTCCATGAGCTCTTCCCAAAGAGGCATTGCGGCTTCGTTCGGCAGGCAGATTTCGACGCCGGACTCGCCGGTATACCCGGTCCGTGCGATCATGATCTCCGTTCCGCGGAACATGGTTCTGCAGAAATGGAAGGAACCGAGCGCAGCGAAATCAACGGACGGGAA
This sequence comes from uncultured Chlorobiaceae bacterium, assembly GCA_903928225.1. Taxonomy (GTDB): domain Bacteria; phylum Bacteroidota; class Chlorobiia; order Chlorobiales; family Chlorobiaceae; genus Chlorobium. The sequence continues at coordinate 1,280 of CAIYPU010000123.1, read as the reverse complement.
AACCCCACCCAGGATATGCATGGCCGCCGGGCCCTGAAGGGCGATCAGCGACAGCTTTTCCGAATGGTCCTCGAGCACTGCCCCATCGAAGGATGCGATATGCTCGCTGATCCAGCTGAAATCCTTTTCGGTATTGCTCGCGTTGACGATGAGGAAAAAGGTCTCGCTGTCGATGACATAGATGATCAGGTCATCGACAATCCCGCCGCTCGGATAGAGCATCAGGTTGTACTGGGCGGTTCCGGGCCTGGCTTTCGAGATGTCGTTGGTCGTGATGCCCTGCAGGAACTCGAGCGCCCTCGGGCCCCTGACATAGAAATTCCCCATGTGCGAAACATCGAAAATCCCGGCCGCGTTGCGCACCGCATGATGCTCGGCGATGATACCCGAATACTGCACCGGCAAGAGGAACCCGCCGAAATCGATGATTTTCGCCCCGGCCTTCTCGTGCCAGGCGTACAACGCAGTTTTTTTCATTGCAAACCCTTGTTGATGCGGCTTCCCGCCCGTTGCATTTACATAAACACGGACTTTCGCCTGGATGGACACGAAGCAGGACATCACCGGCCCTGACGAAATCTCTGGCGAAGGTAACTGTTTTATAAAATACGAAATTTCAGGGAAAGTGCTCCGGGAGAGGCAGGAAAATCGGGAGAAAAAGAAAAGCTAAAAGGAGGGCGGACATTCCTGTCCGCCATTGAACACAACTCCTCTTACAAAATCAGGTCTTATCTATCCGCCACAGACGCTTGAAGGTATGTTTTCGGAAATGGGCGTCATCGTCTCAATCCCTCTTATATGCTTCAAGTCTTATCTATCTCGCTTGCTCAACGAAAGCCGAAAGGCAAAACCAGAACCCCCTTTGTCTTAATCCCTCTTATAGCTTCAGGTCTTATCTATCCTGAAATCGAAGGAGCATTTGGTGCTGGCTTCACCACTCTCGAGAAGTCTCAATCCCTCTTATAGCTTCAGGTCTTATCTATCTCGTAAGAGCGCACAACAAGGAGATAGGGGAGCTTCGAGCGTCTCAATCCCTCTTATAGCTTCAGGTCTTATCTATCTCTTCATGCCGCGGGGCCAGTTCTTCTTGTCCGCGCCCCACTTGTCTCAATCCCTCTTATAGCTTCAGGTCTTATCTATCGAACCCTGAAAAACCAACAGAGGTTCTGCCTGACCGTATTTCTCAAACCCTCTTATAGCTTCAGGTCTTAACTATCGGGAACTGGCAACTCGCCGGAAATCATCAACACTTAAAGATTTCTCAAACCCTCTTATAGCTT
>CAIYPU010000122.1 GCA_903928225.1 uncultured Chlorobiaceae bacterium | reverse complement strand
CTCCACATCCCACATCCCACATCCCACATCCCACATCCCACATCCCACATCCCACATCCCACATCCCACATCCCACATCCCACATCCCACATCCCACTCCTCAGCACTCAGCACTCAGTCCTCAGTCCTCAGTCCTCAGTCCTCAGTCCTCAGTCCTCAGCCCTCATTGCTGTTTTTTTTCTTTCGGCGGCGTATGATATATTTGGACGGTGGGATTTTCCAGCGCATTGCAATCTATTATTTTACAGGATGTCAGAAGTGGGGAATGTGCAGTGGTACGCCGTCTATGTCAGGTCCCGTTATGAAAAAAAGGTGCACCAGCAGCTTCTCCAGAAGCATCTGGCCAGCTTTCTTCCCTTGCTGGAAACCTGGAAGCAATGGAGCGACAGAAAGAAAAAAGTCTCTGAGCCGCTTTTCAAGGGCTATGTATTCGTGAACATAGATTACCGTAAAGAACATGTTCCTGTGCTCGATACCGAGGGTGTTGTAAAATTCGTAGGTATCGGCAGGGTTCCTTCGGTAATAGGGAAAAAAGATATCGACTGGCTTAAACGACTTGTCCGGGAGCCCGATGCTGTAGGCGGTACCGTAGCCTCGCTTCCTGCCGGCAGCAGAGTACGGGTGGCAGCCGGTCCATTCAGGGATTTTGAAGGCGTGGTTGTAAAACAGGGAAGGGAAACAAAACTTGTCGTTTTTTTCGAGAGTGTCATGCAAGGAGTTGAAATAAGCATTTTTCCCGAATTGCTTGTTCCTGTTTCCGGCGATACCGGTATTCCTGACTGAGCAGGACGATTTATCCCGTCCCCATGGCTATCATTAAAACATTCAGCCTGCATATTTCCCGGAACATTTCATTGGAGGGTCAGTGACAGAAGAAACAAGCGTTTCGTTTCGCAAAATCCTGAGCATGCCGGTCATCGTGGCTGCTCTGGGTTATTTCGTCGATATTTACGACCTCGTCCTGTTCAGCATCGTGAGGGTCCCGAGCCTCAAATCGTTCGGTCTGGACGGCAAGGAACTGATCGATTACGGAGTGTTCCTGCTCAATATGCAGATGATCGGCATGCTGCTTGGCGGTATACTCTGGGGCTGGCTGGGCGATGTCAAGGGACGCCTGAAAATCATGTTCGGTTCGATCCTGCTCTATTCACTTGCGAACATCGCAAACGGATTTGTTCCCTCCCTGGAAGCTTACGCCGTCCTGAGGCTGGTTGCCGGTATAGGTCTTGCCGGCGAACTCGGTGCGGGCATTACCCTTGTTTCGGAAGTGCTGCATACGAAAATCCGCGGCTACGGCACCATGCTGGTGGCCTCTATCGGCGTTTCCGGCGCTATCCTCGCCAATTTTGTCGCCCATACGTATGAGTGGCATAACGCGTTTTTCATCGGCGGCGGGCTTGGAATCCTGCTTCTGCTCGCAAGGTTGAAGGTTGCCGAATCCGGTATGTTTCAAGAAATGGAAGACAGCACTGCCGTCAGCCGAGGCAACATGTTCGCCCTTTTCACGAACCGTGAGCGCTTTTTCCGGTATATCAATTCCATCATGATCGGCGTTCCTATCTGGTTCGTAGTCGGTATACTCATTACCTTTTCTCCCGAATTTGCTGTTGTTCTGGGCATAACAGGGCCGGTATCTGCAGGTAACGCCGTGATGTTCTGTTATCTCGGCCTTGTGTTCGGCGATCTCTTGAGCGGGTTCCTGAGCCAGCTCCTGCAGAGCCGCAGAAAAGTTATCCTGCTGTTCATGCTGCTGACCACCGCTTCCGTTGCTCTTTACTTCATCACGAAAGAGAAAAGTCCCGATTACTTTTATATGGTTTGCGGCCTGCTTGGTTTCGCGAGCGGTTACTGGGCGATATTCGTAACGGTTGCTGCCGAACAGTTCGGAACAAACCTGAGGGCTTCGGTCGCGACGACCGTGCCTAATTTCGTTCGAGGCATGGTCGTGCCCATCACGATGCTTTTTCAATTCTTCAGGGGCATGTTCGGGCTCGAAAACGGGGCTATTGCGGTCGGCGCACTTTGTATTATTGCCGGATTGCTTTCGCTAATCGGCCTTGAAGAGACTTTCCACAAGGACCTCGACTATTACGAGGAATTCCTGTAGGGGATGGGGAGTGGGGACTGGGGAACTCAGTGCTGAGTACTGAGGACTTAGGACTGAGGGCTGGGAACTGGAGAGTGGAGAGTGGGGAGTGGGGACTGGGGAACTCAGTGCTGGGGGCTCCGGTGAATAAACTGTCAATTACGGTCAGCACCAGTTATCAACAACAGCTCTGATTTTGTCATTCTGAGCATAGCGAAGAATCCACGAGGGTGCGAGAGGTGTTTCAATAGCAGCAAGAACAGTTGGAACTCAGGACTTAGGACTGAGGGCTGGGAACTGGAGAGTGGGAAGTGGGGAGTGGGAAGTGGGGAGTGGGATGTGGGGAGTGGGAAGCCCCGGAGGGGCGGGATATTGGTAGCCAGGGGTGGCAGCCCCCTGGATGGAGGGGCAAAATAAATTTGGGATTCAGCCCCGCAGGGGCACTGAGGACTGAGGGCTGGGGAGTGGGTAATGGGGACTGGGTAAGAAAAAAATGCTTAGTGCTGAGCACTCAGCACTGAAAAAAGGTCTTGGGAGTGAAGAAAGGAGGGCGGACATTCCTGTCCGCCATTGAAAAGAAGCGGGTTGGAAAACCCGCGCTCCGTTAACGGTTTTCGGGCTTGATCTCCCCGACAAGTCGGGATGGGGATTTCGAGCCTGATTCTTCGCGACCAACCCGAGCAACAGCACTGAGGATCAAATAAAGGCACTGGCCCGACTATTATGTCACCTGACACATAACACGCCGAAACTGCGACAGGAAAAAAGTCCGACTTTTCAAGGAATTGTAAAGTTCATTTCATATCATTAATCAGCTCTTTCCTGGAACGGATTTATCCCATAATAGATTATATTTTAATACCTTAAGCTCCTCACAACGCGAATTTTCACGACTGAAGCGTATTTTCCTGTAATCTTTCATCTGCCTTCCAATGAGCGCTCTTGAAAAAACGGCATGGAAGCTCGGACTTACCAGGGCTGAGTTTTCACTTGTCACCATGCTCATCGGCTTTCTCGCAGTGGGCGGCGTCCTGAAAAACTTCCGAACCTCCGATAATGAGGCGCTGCTGCTGAAAAAAGCTGAAGAGTCGCGCCTTAGGGAAGCTGACGTAGACAGCCTGATACGCCTCGCCTCGATCGAGCAGGCCAATGTCGAAGAAGAGGTCCTCGGTGAAAACGCACCGGAAAGCGAAGAAAAAGCAGGAAAAAGCGGCACGGACAGGCATGTCCTGAAAAAAACGTTCAGCGGGACCGTCGCGTTCAACAGGGCGGGAAAAGCGCAACTCCAGCTTGTGCCGGGTATCGGTCCGGTCATGGCCGAACGGCTTGTCGCTTTCCGGGCCCAGAAAGGAGGGAAGGTTACCGATTTCCAGGATTTCCTCGCGGTCAAAGGCATCGGGAAGAAAAAGCTCGATGTTCTCAAAAAACATTTTACCCTCGACTGATGGGCACCAGCCGCACAGCATGCAGCATCGACATGAATGAAAGCGCCATCGTCAGGCTCCACGAGTCTGACAGCGGGGAATGCACGCTGACCGGGTGCGCCGTACTTCCCTTCGGCCTTGACGATCTCTCCGCAGGCAAGGGAAAGCGGCTGCTGAAAAAACTTGCCAGTCACCTCAGGAAGCTCCGGAGCGAACATCTTGCGTTCTGCATCTCCGCGGAAATCTACCTGTCCCTTCCGACAAGTTTCGCGCCCGGAAGCACGTCCGAAGAGATCAGAAGCGCCTGCATGCTCGAATCAGAATATTTCCTCAGCGATCCTTCGGCTTTTCATTGCGACGTTGCCGGAACCGATGAAGATGGCGACGAAGGCATTCATGAAAAAAGGCTCATGCTTTTCTATCCCGGCGAACCGGCAAGAACGCTCATCAGCCATTTCTCCACGGAACAAAGCATCCGGTTCTGCTGCTCGCCGCAGCTCTCCCTCCTGCACCTGTCGGAACGTGCGAAAAGCCCCCTGGCTGTGCTGGAAATTGAAAACAGGTATATCCTGCTCGCTGTTGCAAATAACGGCAGGTTCGAAAAATTTTCCTGCAGGCAGGTAAAAAGCAGGGACGAAGCGATGTATTTCACTATCAGGGAGCTCAGTGCGAACCCCCGTTTCCGTGAAACAGGCATACAGGTTAGCGGTTCATTGGCCGACAAAGCCATGCATACGCTCATCGAGAAGGAAACACAGGTAAAAACCAGACCTCTGGGCATTCCGCCATCACTCAGGCTTTCCAACCCCGATCGGTTCCCGATCGCATCACCCGCCGCCATCAGAGCCATCAGCACGGCGCTGATGGCTCTGAAAAACGAAGTGCCGGCTACCTTTTTGCTATAACCACTTCGGCGATCTGGACGGCATTCGTGGCGGCACCTTTCCTGAGATTGTCAGCCACGATCCACATATTCAGGGTCTGAGGATGCCAGAAATCGCGGCGGACCCTGCCGACAAACACCTCGTCACGCTCGTAGGAGGTCAACGGCATCGGATAGATGCGGGCCGAAGGATCGTCCTGCATGATGATGCCCGGAGAGCCTGCGAGCAGGGCGCGCACCTCCTCCATGTCGAACTCCTTTTCAAGCTCGATGTTCAGGGACTCGCCATGGCCGCCGAAAACAGGGATGCGAACCGTCGTGGGAGATACGCTTATCGAATCGTCGCCCATGATCTTCCTGGTCTCGTTCACCATCTTCATCTCCTCCTTGGTGTAGCCATTGTCGGTAAACGCGTCGATCTGCGGAACGGCGTTGAAGGCGATCTGATGGAAGTGGGTGAACTGCTCCTGGGGCACGCCGGCAAGCTCGCTTTCGAGGGCATCCCGTCCCGCCTTGCCCTTGCCGGTAACTGACTGGTAGGTAGAGACCACGACACGCCTCACTCCGTAGCGCTCATGGAGCGGCTTGAGCACGACCACCATCTGGATGGTCGAACAGTTCGGATTGGCTATGATTTTTTCAGGCGTTCCGTCAGGCCTGAAAATCTTTTCAGGATTGACCTCGGGCACGACAAGGGGAATATCCGCTTCCATGCGGAACGCAGATGAATTGTCGATGACGATCGCGCCTTCCGCCGCGGCAACGGATGCCCACTCGCGACTTGCGGTCGCGCCTGCCGAAAAGAGCGCGATATCGACCCCGCGGAAAGCTTCCGCAGAGGGCTCCCGTACGATGAAATCCTTCCCCCTGAACGGTATGGCCTGACCTGCGCTTCTTGCCGAGGCGATCGGGACCAGCTCCCCGACCGGAAAATTCCTCTCTTCAAGCACCTGGATCATGGTGCGGCCGACAAGGCCTGTCGCACCGAGCACCGCCACCCTGCAATGTGAATCCGAACTACTCATAACACGTTTCTTTATTTATACTTGATAATTTAAAACCAGCTTGTCGGAATGATCGTTGAGATATTCCGTGTCACAATGGATCCTCCCTTCGGCAGCGTACCCTTCGCACTCCTGCCGGTAGGAAAGCAGAATGTCGATGACCTGCTCCCACTTCTCCTCGCGCACCAGTTTGTTGCGCACCACCGAGACTTTCGGCAACCCTTTCAGGTAGGTGGAATAGTGGCGTCGCATCTCGAGGTTGCCGTACTTTTCACCCTTGAACTGCACCGAAAGCTCGAGATGATCGATCGCAGCCTGTATCCTCTGCCGGAAATCGGGCTGAGGGCCCGGAGATCCGGTCGCCAGAAGGTGTTTTACGCTTGCGAAGATAAACGGATTGCCTATCGATCCCCGGCCGATCATGACGGCGTCCGCCTGTGTCGTTTCGAACATGCTTCGGGCATCTTCGGCTGTCCAGATATCACCGTTGGCGATAACGGGAATACGGGCCTGCTCCTTTGCCGCGCGTATCCAGTTCCAGTCGGCCTTCCCTTTGTACATGTCGCTCCTGGTCCTGCCATGGATGGCGACAGCCTGTATTCCTGCATCCTCGAGGCGAACCAGCACATCGAGGATATTGATGGTTTCGTGGTCCCAGCCGATCCTCGTCTTTGCCGTAACGGGAATGTTCACCGCCTTTACAACCGCCGAAGCGATGTCGGCCATTTTATCCGGCTCCCTGAGCAGGGCAGCGCCGGCACCCTTGCCGGCAACTTTCTTTGTAGGGCATCCGAAATTGATATCGAGATAATCCGGCGAAAACTCTTCGGCAATCCTTGCGGCCTCGACCATCGACTCGACGGTGCTGCCGAAAATCTGTACGGCGATCGGACGTTCCATTTCATCGGCCCTCAGCTTGCGAACCGATTTCTCGGCGCCCCGTCGCAGCGCCTCTGCGCTGACGAACTCCGTATAGACGATATCGGCCCCGTGCCGCTTGCAGAGCTGCCTGAATGCCCGGTCGGTCACATCCTCCATGGGTGCGAGGATGATCGGGCGGTCAATGTCGATCGTGCCGATTTTCATGCCTTGGTGCCGACAATCTCCGGTGTCCCGTTCATAAAATCCCTGACCTGGCCATGGATTTTCCTGTACAGGGCAGCATCCTCACGAAGGGCTTTCTTTACGGCCTCCCTGCCCTGGCCAAGTTTTTCCTGGCCGTAACTGAACCAGGACCCTGATTTTTTCACCACTCCGAACTCCACGGCAAGGTCGATAAGTTCCCCGATGGCGGAAATACCT
>CAIYPU010000121.1 GCA_903928225.1 uncultured Chlorobiaceae bacterium | reverse complement strand
CCGGTATCACTTCGTTGACAACGGTATAGTCATTTTCGGTCTGCAGTTTCGCGCCGATCCCTTCGAGCGAACGGCTCATGTCGATCTGGAAGTTGTCGTAATCGTCCGGCGAGAAGTAGCTCGTATGGGGATCGAACGATGTTGTCACCGCATTGGTATAGGCCTGGAAGGCATCTTCCGGTTTCTGGCGGCTCAGCAGGTTCAGCCTGCTCGTAAAGGTTTTCATCAGTTCCTCTTTTACCGGTTTCTTGTTGTCACCGGAATATTTCAGGTTGAGCCACTGATATTTGAGCTCCTTGCGCCATAAAGCGACAAGCTGCCGCCTGTCGGAGGGCCATGGATCAGTCTTGCGATCGAGATCGAGGGTTTCGGGCCCCGAAAAGCCAAAATGAACCGTATCGGCAAGGGCTTTCATGAACTGCATTTTCTCCCGCGCCCGCTTCAGGAAAAAGTTGTAGATGGCAAACCCCGCATCCGCCCTTCCAGCGAGAAATTCATCATCGATACGGTTTTCGTAAAGCATTTTGAGACTGTCTATCTCCCCTGCCGTAAAAGAGTTTTTGTTCGCATCGAGGTTTTCGATGTACCTCCTGAAAATTTCACGCGAAAGTGAATCGCCTACAGCAACTTTCCTGTAATGGTTCTGAAGGAGATAAATGCTGATATATTTACCTGCCTCTTCCTCTGCCGGGGTAGGTTTGAGAACAACGGGCAAAGACTGAACAGGCGGTTTTTTTAGGGGTGTTCTCGCAAATGCGGGCAGCACGAAAAGCAGTACCGCAAAAACAGTAAGAAGTTTTTTAACCGGCATGGTTATACAGGATTGTTCGAATAGTCGGATACAGTGCTCCGAAAGTACTTTTAACTTAAGAATATTAAACAAAAAAAGAAGCTTTTATCCTATCGGATACCCCGTCTATGTACGGCAGGAATTCCAGAATATGAACACTGGCATCTGCCTTTCGGGGGAACAGTGTCAAATCGCCATCTTTTATTTAAAAAATCAGTATCTGAAACCCTTTACCATGAGTTCCGGGGGCAGGGATTGAAACAGCGAAACGAAAATAATGTTACCGGTGTTTCATTCGTCGTATTCATTATCTGCAAGGATAAAGCGCATAATTTCTCAACGTAAATAATAACAGAAATCAGGAGATTTTTTATGAAAGGAAGCCCGAAAATGATCGAGAAGCTCAACAGCCTGCTTTCAGACGAGCTCACCGCGATCAACCAGTATATCGTCCACTCCGAAATGTGCAGCAACTGGGGATATGGGAAGCTGCATGACGCCGATGAAAAACGTGCGATCGACGAGATGAAGCATGCCGAAAAGCTCATAGCGCGGATACTGTTCCTCGAAGGCATTCCTCTGGTCAGCAACCTCAATAAAATATCGATCGGTTCTGTTGTGGCGGCACAGCATGAAAATGACAGGGTTGCTGAAGAAGGAGCTATTTCCTCTTACAATGATGCCATCCGGCTTGCGGTCGAAATCGGTGACAACGGCACGCGCGAACTGCTCGAGTCGATCCTTAAGGACGAGGAAGAGCATATCGACTGGCTGGAGGCACAGATAGACCAGATAGGCCAGCTGGGCATCCAGAACTACCTTGTCGAACAGCTTGGATAAACGGCCGGTCAGCCGCTGGCAGACAACATTCTTAAATCATTAACCACCCGCACAACATTACGCGGGTGGTTTTTTGTGTTCACGACATGCCGGCAAACAGATCCTCGGAAGTTGAGCCTGCTGTAACGGCCTTTTTTCCCTTTCGAGGTGCTGTCCGGATGATCTCGTCGCCCCGCAAACGGTCGCAGAGTATCGAAGATGACGGATCGAACGAATGACGTGCGCGGATAGCCGCCTGATGGGCGGACACGGCATAACAGTAGAGACAGCCGTGCACACAGGTGTCATACACTCCGATATCGCGGCTTTCCATGCAGCCGCATTCTTTGCGCTGGCCATGGTCTTTTCTCATATTCCGCAAAGGCTTTCCGCCGATGCGCTCCACCAGTTCGCGGTCTATACACCGGCTGTGCCCGATTCCGGAACCGGAAAGGTCGATATCTTCGCTGCAGGTGAACAGCCTTATGCCATGCCCTGCCGCCGTGCGGGAGAGTTGTTCCGCAAGCATCTTCATGACAGCTCTGTCGGGATTGACACAGGGAATCTGGCGCATCCGGTTTTTCACCTTGCGGTATTCGTCAAGGAAGCTCAGGATGCAGCGTTCCGTATATCCTGAAAGCTTTTGCGCGAGCCGCCCGAACGCTTTCAGGTGCCATTCCGGCGTCAGTTCAGGTGTCAGGATGACCGGGTCGTAGCGCCATACCGTTCTTTCAGGTCCGATCATTCCGGAAAGCTGCCGGAACGTCTCGATGACCATGCTTTTTTCCGGCAGACCGGGCTCAAGATCGTTTCCATAGGGTGTGAGGGTGAACAGGAAATAGTACCGGTACCCCATGGCATCGATTTCCTGAAGGTATGGAAGAATGGGGGCGGGGTTTTTCGTCCAGAAAACGATGCCGTCGACCGTTTCCGGGGATAGCCCGATCCGGCTGACCTGCTTCTGCTGCATGGGGTTGCGCACCAGCACCTCCCCTGCCCGCAGACGGTTCATGAACCATTCGCCGTAAAAGGCCGGGATATCGCTCCTGCGGCTCGCACTGATGATCATGTTCCTTTACCCCCGGCAGGAAGGGCCCGTTGCTTCCGTTTTGCGGTAAAATGCCACCAGGGCAGCGGCTCCCCTCCTTCCATGAAATGCTGCAGCGACATGAACACGTCGAGCATGCAGGGGTCCTGCCGCTTTCCGGTCACCCTGCAAAGATCGAGGTACATCCTTTCCGCAGTCTGTCCTTCGAGCTGACGGGGCTCCCCGATCCCGATAAGGTGCAGGTCCCTGGCAATCGCTTCACCGATATTGGGCAGGTCGGTGAGGCGAAGGAGACGGTCTCTTGAAACATTTTTCGGGTTCATGCCCTGACCTCGATAATGTCGTTCCAGGATGTGGTATAATGCGGGGAAAGCCGTTCCTGCCGCTGTTTCCATCCAGACCGGAGGTCCGAGGCGAGCCGGAGCGTACCGGGGCCGTACCGGGCATTCAGCCGGTCGAGCGCCTCCATGACCATGCCGGACCGGAGCTGTTTCTCCGGCACAGGATCCTCCTGGAATAGTGAAAGCGCCGTCTGTTCCGGGCTTCCGCCGGCCACCATGCCGCCGGCGATCACTCCGGCTTTCTTGTATCCGTATCCTTCCCTGAAAAGAGCGGCAAGCGCCCTCTCGGCGGCAGCAAGCAGCAGAATGGTATCGTTCGAGGCTTCAGGAAGGCTGATCGTCCTCGTGCCCCAGTAGCGTCCGTTTTCAGGCGCAAAAGGGCTGGTGCAGGCAAAGACGGTCAGCAGCGATGCCTTCGATCCTTCGCGGCGCAGCTTGAAGGCGCATTTCGACGTGAAGTGCGCCACGGCATGCTGCAGCCCTTCGTATTCCGTTACCTCGTCACCGAAAGAGCGGGAGGTGCATATCGTCTGTTTCACGGGGCGGACCAGTTCGAGCGCGAGGCAGGAACGGCCGTTCAGCTCCTCCTGTACCCTCGCTCCGGTGATGTGCAGGTGTTTTCGCACCCAGGGTCCGGGAAGCCGGGCGAAATCGAGCGCGGAATGGATATCTCTCTGGTGCAGGAATGCTGCGTAGCGGCGGCCGATCCCCCAGACATCTTCGACCGCCGTGTGTTTCAGGACCGCATGCATGTCGGCTTCGGAACGCAGTATTGCGACGCCCTGCAAGGCGGGGTTTTTCTTCGCCATGCGGTTTGCCGCCTTGGCAAGGGTTTTCGTCGGCCCGATACCGATGCTGACGGGGATACCGGTATTCCGGCGTACCGTTCGGCGTATCTCCCGTGAGTACTCGTCGAGGTCGAAGCGCCCGAACCCGTCGAGGCCGAGGAAACATTCGTCGATCGAGTAAATCTCGATATCCGGAGAAAATCCGGCGAGCGTGTTCATAACCCGGGCGGACATGTCGCCGTAAAGCGCAAAATTCGCCGAATAGACAGCCACCTTGTGCCTGCGGAGCAGCTGTTCGCTCTTGAATGCCGGGGCCCCCATGCCGAGCCCGATCGCCTTGGCTTCCTCCGAACGGGCGATAAAGCAGCCGTCGTTATTGGAAAGCACCACGACAGGCCTCCTGCAGAGTGCGGGATTGAAAACCCGCTCGCACGAGACGTAGAAATTGTTGCAGTCAACCAGCGCAAACATGGCCAGTCACCTCCCTACCGAGCCTTGTGGATGACGTAGGTCACGATCCCCCAGACCAGGAAATCGTTCTCCTCGGTGATCCTGATGGGACGGAACTCGTCGTTCGCCGGAACCAGGGAAAGGCCCTCTTCCCTGCATTCGATACGTTTGACGGTAAATTCCCCGTCGAGGAAGCAGACCGCGATATCGCCGTCCTTGGGGTCCAGAGACTTGTCAATCACGAGAATATCACCATCCTCGATGCCTGCGTCGGTCATGGAGGTTCCTTTCACCCTGGCATAAAATGTGGCTGCGGGATGCTGGACAAGCGCCTGGTTGAGGTCGAGGCTGAGCTCCATGAAATCGTCGGCCGGTGACGGAAAGCCTGCGGCTACGCCGGTTTCGGCAAACGGCAGTGAACGTTCGGTGGAGAGGTCGGCCGAATAGAAATCCATAACGCCGCCTTTATGCACTCTGCAGAGTTTCATCGGTATCCGGGACAATTTCATGGTTCCGCAACGTCATTCCATCCCTTTTATATACCGAACCCGTCGATGAAAGCAAAAAGATGCAGGGGAAAAAAAAGGAGGCGCATTGCTGCACCTCCCTTTTGTAGCATCATGTCTTTTTCGCTCAGTGCTCGTCCACCTTGATCCTCATGGAGAAGAATGAACGGTGTACGAACAGCAGCGCAAGCGCAAAGAAAACAACGGCAAGCGTTACCGCTACCTGAGGAGCCAGCTCGATGGCAAGCTCGATGGCAAGCAGGCCGAACAGGGTGGTGAACTTGATGATCGGGTTCAGCGCCACCGAAGAGGTATCCTTGAACGGGTCGCCGACTGTATCACCGACCACCGATGCATCATGCAGTTCAGTGCCTTTTGCATGCAGCTCGGTTTCCACGACCTTCTTGGCGTTATCCCATGCACCACCGGCGTTGGCCATGAAGATGGCCTGGTAGAGGCCGAAGAGCGCGATGGAAATCAGGTAGCCGATAAAGAAGTAGGAATCGAAACAGGCAAAAGCGAGCGTGCTGAAGAAAATGGCGAGGAAGAGGTTGATCATGCCTTTCTGCGCAGACTTGGTGCAGATTTCCACGACCTTCTGGCTGTCCTCGGTCGAGGCTTTTTCCACCCCTTCAAGCTTGATGTTCTTCTTGATGAATTCAACGGCATAGTAAGCCCCGTAGGTCACGGCGTTCATCGATGCGCCGGTGAACCAGTAGATTACCGCACCGCCCATCAGGAGACCGAGCAGGAACGGAGGCGACAGAATCGAGAGCTTTTCGATGGCTGCCGTGTCGGCAAGGCCGTTGGTGAGGATCATGATGATCGAGAAAATCATGGTCGTCGAACCGACCACAGCGGTACCGATCAGCACCGGTTTGGCGGTTGCCTTGAAGGTATTGCCTGCGCCGTCGTTGGCCTCGAGATACTTTTTCGCATTGTCGAAATCAGGCTGGAAACCGAACTCGCTCTGGATGTTCTGCTTCACGTTCGGCAGGGTTTCGATAAGCGAAAGTTCATAGACTGACTGGGCGTTGTCGGTAACCGGACCGTAGGAGTCGACCGCGATGGTGACCGGGCCCATGCTCAGAAAGCCGAACGCCACGAGACCGAAGGCGAAAACCGAAGGAGCAAGCATCATCACGTTCAGGCCGAGCAGGCTCAAACCGTATGCCGCACCCATCAGGGCAAGAATCGCAAGACCCATCCAGTAGGCGCTGAAGTTGCCGGCAACAAGACCGGAGAGGATGTTCAGCGCTGCGCCGCCCTCTTTCGAGCACTGCACCACATTGCGGACATGGGCGCATTCGGTGGAGGTGAAGCGGTTGACCAGCTCAGGAATCAGCGCGCCGGCGATAGTGCCGCAGGTGATGATCGAAGCGAGCTTCCACCACATGGTGCCGTCGCCAAGATTGCTGATGAGCAGGTAGGATGCGATGTAGGTCAGAACGATGGAGACAATCGAAGTGAGCCAGACAAGGGTGATGAGCGGTTTCTCGAAATTCATCTTGTCTGCGTTGCCGTACATGCCTTTTGCAAGAATTGCATTGACCCAGTAGGATGCCGCACTGGCGAGAATCATGACAAGACGCATGGCGAAAATCCAGACAAGCAACATGACCTGCACCATCGGGTCGGTGATTGCAAGAAGGATGAAGGAGATCAGCGCGACGCCGGTAACGCCGTAGGTTTCGAAGCCGTCAGCCGTAGGTCCGACAGAGTCGCCTGCATTGTCACCGGTGCAGTCGGCGATAACGCCGGGGTTGCGGGCGTCGTCTTCTTTGATCTTGAAGACGATTTTCATGAGGTCGGAACCGATATCGGCAATCTTGGTGAAGATACCGCCGGCGATACGAAGCACCGAAGCGCCGAGCGATTCACCGATGGCGAAACCGATGAAACAGGGACCTGCATAATCGGGACGGACGAAGAGAAGAATGCAGAGCATGACGAAAAGCTCGATGCTGATGAGCAGCATACCGATGCTCATGCCTGCCCTGAGAGGAATGGCGTATGTCGGGAAGGGCTTGCCCTTGAGGCTTGCGAACGCCGTCCTCGAGTTGGCGAAGGTGTTGATCCTCATGCCGAACCAGGCGACCGTATAACTTCCGAGAATACCGATAAGACTGCAGACAAGAATGTAGACAACTTTAACGACCTCCATCTGGCGGAGCCAGCCGAAGTAGGCAACGATGATTGCGCCGATAAGAACCCAGAGGATCATGATGAATTTCCCCTGTGTCATAAGATAGGTTTTACAGGTGGCGTAGATCAGTTCGCTGATCTCGCGCATGGCACTGTGCACCGGTAGCTTCCGGATCCCCATGTACTGCACTGCCCCGAAAATCATGCCGAAAAGGCAGATGGCCAAACCCCACATCAGGAGCGTGCTGCCAGGTATACCTCCCGGGACCAGCTGGTCCAGAAAGGATACTGAATGGAGATCCGGCAATTTCAAATCTGCCTCGCTTGCCATGGCGTTCTGCGCCTGCAGCAAGATCCCGAGGCCTCCCAGAACTGAAACAGCTCTGGCCCACCAAGATACGTTGAACGGTTTTTTCATTGCACTGTTATTTCACTGTTTTTTTCATTGCACCGGAAAAGGGATTTTTCCGGCAGAATCATGACAAGGAACAACCCCGTTGTTTTCAGGGAGCTATAATTTGCAACTTTTTTCACGAATCTCCATACCTTTTTGTAACCGGGTAATGGTTATACAGTCATATAGTGTATGTATTTGCGCGTTGCGGTTGTAGTGTTTTCAGGTTATCTCTTCGTTCTTTTCTTCAAGGATTGAACAGCAACTCTCTTATATTCACTGCACTGTTGACCTGGTGAGGCTGTTGCCTCCCGAAGTACGGTTGTATTTACCGGAACATTCTCTGCTATTTTTCTCCATGAAACTTATTGTCGGTCTCGGCAACCCGGAATCACGTCATGCCGGTACCCGCCACAACATCGGTTTCGATGTTGTCGATTCCATTGCTGCCGCAGCCGGGAGCAGCTTCAGCACGGGCAAAGGCAAATATGTCGCGGCGAAAACCGTTCATGGCGGTCAAACGGTCGTGCTGCTCAAGCCGATGACCTATATGAACCTCTCCGGCCATGCCGTCGTTGCAGCCATGAATTTCTATAAAATCGACCGTGCCGACATGCTTGTCATCTGTGATGACCTCAACCTGCCGTCCGGTTCCATTCGCCTCCGGTCGAAAGGGTCAGCCGGAGGCCAGAACGGCCTGAAACATATCATAGAATGTCTTGGAAGCGAGGAGTTTGCCCGTTTGAGGGTCGGCATCAGGCCGGATGAACGGCTCCCCTCTTCTTTTTCCTCCTTCGTCCTCGGCAGGTTTACCGAGGAGGAGAAAAAAGTCATGGAAAAGGTTCTTCCCGTCTGTGCGGACGCAGTCCTGGACTTTATCCGCAATGGCATCGGGCATGCCATGAACCACTACAACAAGCCTGTGGCCTAACAGGGGGCCAGAGACGGCGCAGAAATATCAGGGGAGCAGGCGTTTCCTATACTTTTGAGAAACATGATCGCCCTGGCATTGAATTCCTTCGGCTGGTCGACATTGCACACATGGCCGGAATTACTGATGACTTCGAGCCACGAATTGCTGTGACGGATAACGATCTGCCTGACGGCCGGAAGGAACATATGGTCTTCTTCACCCATCAGGTAGAGGGTGGGAATACCTGTATCCTTCTCTTCGAAATACCTTAAAAGAGGGGTCAGCTCATAGGTGAGACGGAACCAGCGCATAAATTCTTTCTGGGCAACCTTTTTCGCTTCGTTCACGAACAGGAGCCTCGATTTCTTGTGACGCTCCCGTGGCATGATGATCCAGGCAAAAAAGCCGTAGAGCCACATGTACGGAACGAAGCGCTTGAACATGTTGCCAATGGTTACAAGCACTTTGGCACGGATGTTGAGCCTGATGATGGCTCCTCCCATAACCATTGAGCTTACCCTGTCAGGAGCAAGTTCGCTGAGGTTCCGGATAAGGATTGTGCCGAGCGATATGCCGATGAAATGGGCCTTCCCGATTTTCAGGGTATCGAGAACATCGATGATATCTCGGGTGATATCCTCGAAATTGTAATTATGATCCTCTTTGCGCATGATGATGCTTTTGGACTTGCCGTGGCCTCTCAGATCGACAAGAAGCACATTGAAATGCCTGATGAACTCCTTGATTTGCAGAAACCATATCGAAGAACTGCCGCCGGCGCCGTGAACGAAGACAACCCAGGGAGCGCAGGGGTCATCGAGTTCATATGTCTTGTAGTGAAGCATTGAAGAACAGATATTATGAGCGATTTACTGATATGAATGCTGCCAGGAAACATTCGGGATAAAACCCATGCGACGCTTCATCGAAGGCATCATGTAATTTAAATATGCATGTCAAGCAACAAACCTGCAAAAATGAACACGAAAAAGATTCCGATTTTTTCAGGAACACAAGGAAAACAGTGATGAGAACAAAACAGATGCGCAAAAAGTTACCGTTTGTTTCTCAGGACGCGCACCATCTCGAATAACGCAATTCCAGCAGCCACGGAGACATTGAGCGAATGTTTCGTTCCGTACTGCGGAATTTCCAGTACCCCGTCGCATCTCGCAAGCAGATCGTCGTCGATACCTTCCACTTCATTGCCAACGATCAGACAGAGCGGAAAATGCTCGGGCGCCACTTCGGTATAACGACGGCTTCCCTCGGTTATCTCCAGCCCAAAAATCACGATACCCTGTTTCTTCATTTCATCGATCACGGCAAAAGGGTCGGGATGATGTTCCCATGGCATCGAATTCTGCGCACCAAGGGCGGTTTTGTCGATTTCCCTGCGCGGAGGCACCGCAGTGTACCCCGACAGGATCATTTTTTCTATCCCGGCAGCATCCGCCGTCCTGAACATCGATCCGACATTCCACATACTCCTGATGTTATGCAGCATGAGGAATACCGGATGCTTTTGCGTAACCGCATAGTTTTCCGCACAAAGCCGGTTCATTTCCGAACCGTGCAGTTTCCTGAACTCCTTCATGTTTCAGGGCGCGCCGAGCTTGGCGATAAGTCGCTGGTTTTCTTCAACGAGACCGACATTGAACCTCAGGCAGTTTTCCATGAGGGGGTACCCTGAAACATTCCGTA
Source organism: uncultured Chlorobiaceae bacterium (assembly GCA_903928225.1). Taxonomy (GTDB): domain Bacteria; phylum Bacteroidota; class Chlorobiia; order Chlorobiales; family Chlorobiaceae; genus Chlorobium. The sequence continues at coordinate 41,058 of CAIYPU010000121.1, read as the reverse complement.
CAAGAATTCCCTCGTTCTGGAGCGAACGGAAGACCGATGCGGCATCGGCAACCCTGATGATCAGGAAGTTCGTATCGCTTGCGAAAACTTCGACATCCTTTATTGAAAGCAGCTCCTGATAGAGTTGTTCCCTCTGGCTGAGGATATAGGAAACGGTATCCGTCACCAGGGAGTAATTTGCAAGAACCCGCATCAGCGTAATCTCGGCAAGCCTTCCCGATGCGAAGGGTATTTTCGGCTTCGATATTTCCTGCATCAGTGCCGGATTCGATATGGCGAAACCGATCCGGATGCCTGCGAGGGCAAGCGCCTTGGACATGGTCCGAAGTACGATCACGTTCTGGAGTTCGCCGATCAGTTCGAGCGACGAATGTTCCCTTGAAAACTCGATATATGCCTCGTCAACGAGGACAATGGCATCCGATGAGGCCGCTATCGCATGGACTTCATCTACGGACAGCGATTTCGAGGTGGGATTGTTCGGTGTAGAGAGAACGATAAAATCGACCTGTTCTTCACGTGCAGCCCTCATGATTGCCTCGACATCGAAATCGAGACCGGGTTTCATCGGGACGCCGACAATTCTGGACTGCAGAAGAACGGCAAGTTTTTCATAAAGGGAAAAAGACGGCTCTGGGATCAGCACTTTCCTGCCGGGCCCGAGGCAGGCAAGAAAAATAGTATACAGCATCTCGTTCGATCCGTTGCTCATAAGCACCGACTCGACGGGAACCCCGATGAAATCCGCATATGCTTTCATTCCCCTGTATGGCAGAATTTCCGGATAACGGTTCCATGGTTCCTGCTGGAATTCACCGAGAATTTCTTCCTTCAGCCACAAGGGCAGATCGAAGGGGCTTTCATTCTGGTTCAGTTTTATTTCCGCCTGCTGCCCCCCTTCGACCTTGTAGACCGCAATATTCTGAAGTGCGGGATTGAGAAGGCTTCTGATGTCTTTCTGCATATGCAGTTTCCCCTGCTCTTTATCGGTTTGGTGTTTCCGGTTTATCCAGAAAAGGTTCACCGGTTCTCATATCCAGTAAAAAACATCTTTTCATCCAATTCAGGAAAAAAAAATCTCGACAATCCCGTTTTATTTTTATACATTAAAACAAGACTTAATTTATCCAATATAAGGAGGCACCATGACTCAGGTTAAAAAAACGCCAATGGATATACTTGATGATATTTACAGTCTCGCCTACTGGATGACCGGAAGCGAGACAGATTCAAAAGAACTCGTACGCCTCACCTATCTCTATGCCGGCAGAAAACGCAGGGAAACTGAACTGTTGAGGATTTTCAGGGACTGTTACGTCGAGAGGTTCGGCCAGGATACCGAATTCTGCATCGATACCGCCGCCTGCAAAGGAAGCATTTCGCTGGTGGAAAGCCTGAAGCAATGGACTGCTGATATAAAACTCTCGGTGTTGCTGTCTGAAATTTCCGGCATCAGCCACCGCCAGATTGCATCCGTTATCGGCAAACCGCTCGACACGGTCAGGGAGTGGCTGCTTCTCGGCAGAAAACTTCTCGCGAGCGACTGCCTCCTGAAAGCCTCTGCCTGATATTTACTTTCCGCTTTTACTCTTTCGGAAAAAGGCCGCCTCGTCACAAGGGTGGCCTTTGTTGTTTTCAATGCGGCCTCTCTTTATATTCGATGAGCCTCATTCACAATATATAATAGCCGCAATAACACTCGATATGATCATCATTACCGGCGGGGCCGGGTTCATCGGCAGTGCAATGCTCTGGGAGCTCAACCGCCGCGGCATGGAAAATATTATTATCGTCGACGACCTCGGGACGACCGATACCGGAAAATGGCGCAACCTTTCGGGCCTGCGTTACGCCGACTTCATTCCAAAGGACCTCTTTCCTTCCCTGCTCGAAAAAAACGCTCTCGGGCCGGTTTCTTCCCTGGTCCATATGGGCGCGAACAGTTCGACGACCGAAACCGACGCCGATCACCTGCTCGAGAACAACTACGCTTATTCCAGAACGCTGGCATCATGGTGCATGCAGCACGGAACAAGGTTTGTCTACGCTTCCAGTGCGGCTACATACGGAGACGGCGCGAACGGCTATACCGACGATATTGAGGGGATTGACCGGCTGCGGCCACTGAACATGTACGGATATTCAAAACAGCTTTTCGACAGGTGGGCACTGAAGAACCGGGTCCTGGTAAAAGCGGCAGGCCTTAAATTTTTCAATGTTTACGGGCCGAACGAGTATCACAAGGGTGATATGTGCAGCGTAGTCAGCAAAGCATTCGGGCAGATCAGTGAAAAAGGCAGGGTTACCCTGTTCAGATCTCACCGGAGCGACTACCTGGACGGCGAACAACTGAGGGATTTCGTCCATGTCGGGGATTGTACGGCAGTCATGGCCTGGCTGCTCGAAAAACCCGATGTGAGCGGCATTTTCAATATCGGGTACGGAAAGGCGAGAAGCTTCAACGACCTTGCAAAGGCAACGTTTTCAGCCATGGGACGGGAACCCGTCATCGAATATATCCCTATGCCTGAATCCCTTCGCGACAAATATCAGTACTATACCTGCGCGGATATGCGGAAACTCCGTGCTGCAGGGTATGACAAACCATTCACCTCCCTGGAGGACGGGATACACGATTATGTAAGCAACTACCTTGCTTTGCCGAACCCCTATCTCGACATGAACAGAGAGCAATAAATTATAATTTGTGACTGCGTTGATCACGGAAAAATCAATAGAAATTAAAAACATCGAGCCCGTCATCCTGTTCGGGCCGTTCGACTCGCACCTGAAAAAATTGAGGTCCGAATTTCCCGGTGTCCACATTACGGCAAGAGGTTCGATGGTTTCTCTGCGCGGCGAGGAGGAAGAGGTTGCCCAGGTCGAACAGATATTGAGGGAGATGGTTTTTCTTGCCGACAAACACGGCGAAGTGCTCGACAACGATCTTGCCGCCCTGATTTCCCTCGCATTCTCCCCTGCTGAGAAGAGCAGACCCGCAAATGCCGGAGATGAAGATATTATCGTGGCATCTTCCGACTATATCGTCAGGGCGAAGACCAATGGACAGCGCAGGATGGTCGCTGAAGCGAAAACCAATGACATCGTCTTTGCGATCGGCCCTGCAGGAACCGGAAAAACCTATACCGCAGTCGCCATTGCCGTGGCAGCATGGAAATCGAAGCAGGTGAAAAGGATCGTACTCGCCCGTCCTGCGGTTGAAGCCGGAGAAAGCCTCGGCTTTCTGCCCGGCGATCTCGCCCAGAAAATCGATCCCTACCTTCGGCCCCTTTACGATGCCCTGCAGGATATGCTGACCGCAGAAAAGCTGAAATACCTCACTGAAAGGCGTGTCATTGAAATCGTACCGCTCGCCTACATGCGCGGAAGGACCCTCAACAACTCGTTCATCATACTGGATGAGGCGCAGAACGCATCGAACAAGCAGATGAAGATGTGCCTGACAAGGCTTGGCCTGAACTCCAAAGCCATCATCACGGGCGACGTGACGCAGATCGATCTTCCGAGCGAAATGGAATCGGGCCTGACCAACTCCCCGAAAATCCTCAACAACATCAAAGGCATCAGTTTTGTCTACCTTGACAAGTCCGATGTTGTCCGCCACAAACTCGTGAGGGACATTGTCAACGCCTACGAAGAACATGAAAAAAAATAAGGACGGCAAGAAACCGATGCTTCCGGAACTTTCTCGAACGCAGCAAAGTTAAGCATTACGTTGTATTCGAATGCCATTTTCCGGAACCATTAAACCCACTCTCTCATGGCACACAGGATCCTTGACACCTGCACCTATTGCGGAGCATGTGAACCCGAATGCCCCGTAGCGGCAATCACTGCCGGAGAGGATATCTATGTCGTCGACGAAGCTGTCTGTACCGATTGCGAAGGGTACCACGACGAAGCAGCCTGTGTTGCTGTCTGCCCGGTAGACTGTATCATCAGGGTCTGAGTTTCAGGGTTCGTTTTTTCATGGTGTATACGGCCGACTGCAACACCACTGAGCGGATAACCACCGGAAGATTCTCCCCGAATGCCTTTCGCTGCTGAAGGGTAAATTGTTTTTTTGCCTTCATACAAGCTTTTTTTCAGCTGAAAAAAAATTATATATTGGGGGCATACGGTCTTGAATCGTTCTTTCTTTTTTTCAAACAATTTAAGCGAGGAAGTCAATATGGCACTCTACATTACCGAAGAATGTACCTACTGCGGAGCTTGTGAACCTGAATGTCCGGTGACGGCAATTTCTGCCGGGGACGATATCTACATCATCGATGCAGGTTCCTGCACCGAATGCGTCGGATATGCTGATGCACCGGCATGCGTTGCCGTCTGCCCGGCAGAATGCATCGTTCAGGGATAAATTTCTGATGCGTCTTCTGGCGCACAAAAAAAAAAGCGGAGGCTTTCAGCCATCCGCTTTTTTTATTTGGTCCTCTCCGGATCTCTATCAACCGATCACAACATTTTATGCTGTTTCATAGTCGGCCACTTTTCTCTGCTGCGTTACTGATCTGATAAAATCTTTAATAGCAAGATGTTCCGGATGTTTCTGGTAGCATTCGAGCGCCAGGGCATCGTCAAATTCGCTGTATAAAACGACATCGCCCGAACTGTCACTCCTGCTTATATCGATACCGACCTCGATCGCGGACAAACCAGGGATCCTTCCCCTCAATGCTTCAAGTTTCTGTTTTATCAGCGATGCATTTGTTTCCCTGTCAGCGCCTTCGGCAACATCTTTCAATTGCCAGATAACGATATGCTTGATCATGATTCGCTTTTCGGTCTTTTCGCTGCCTTACTGAGGACGACGGTATTATGTCTCTGTTTTTTAACGGTTTTTCTCACAGCGAGAACGGGATGTTTCGCATTCCGGCTATTTTTCGACAAGGCAACAGACCCTTTTCCGGAATGTCTCGAGATTTTCCCTTGTCCAGAATGTTGACGACTGGAAACATTCAATCCCCTGATTGAAATGACGCGGCTGTTTTTTCTCATTTTCAACCGTGAAACGGGAGCGGCATGCCTTATGGCCCTTGCCCCTGAAAATTCAGCTTCAGAACGGGAGGAAACGGAATCGAAACGGTTCAGGGAAGCAAACAATGCAGGGTTCATCGGACCCCCGGAAAAAGCGTTGTCGAACATCTCCTCGGCGACTCCCCACCTGTCGGTCCTGGCGTTGAGCATGACAAGAAGTATATCCCTGTTGTCCTTGACTGCCCTCGCTATAAGGCATTTGCCTGCTCTGGAGGTAAAACCGGTCTTTATGCCGACCGTATAAGGATACTTTTCAAGAAGCCTGTTATGTGTCCTGAGAGCGTATTGCTTCCGGGTTGTCTGTTCGGTGAATACCGCGTATTCCTGCTTTGCAACGGAATTGAAAAACGGATTCTTGATCGCGTATTCGGTCAGTTTCATGAGGTCAGCCGCCGTCGAATAATTACCGGCATAGATCCCCTTGTCGAAACCGGCAGGATTGGTGAACTTCGAGTTGTTCATGCCGATCATCCTGGCCTTGCGGTTCATGACTGCGACAAAATTATCGACATTCCCGGCAAGATGGATGGCGATGGCGAATGCAGCATCGTTGCTCGAACTGACCATGGCCGCATTGACAAGGTCGTAGAGCTTGACTTTTTCGCCAGGTTTGAACCCGGCTTTCGAAGGCTCCACCAGGGTCGCCGCCTCAGGAATCACCACATCGTCATCGAGTCTGCCGCTTTCTATGGCCATGATCGATGTCAGGGTTTTCGTAAGGCTTGCGGGGGAAACAGGTTTGTCGACATCCTTTTCCATAAGCACCCGCGAAGTGACCCTGTCCTTGAGAATATATGATGCGATAGGCACCTGGAACTGTTGTGCAGGATCGAGGCTCTCTGCATGAAGTGTTGAAGGAATAAGGAGATTTGAAGCGGCAAACATCGTCATCATTGCAATAATCCTGCACAGGACGGAATTACTGACTCCGGCAGAGATGTAATGCCGGTAAATAAACTTTTGACGTATCAGCTTGAAATCTGGCATATGCATCGGTTAATAATTGCCCAGGGGAAAGCAGTCGTTCAACAAAATCAATTAATGTAAGACATAAAACGCTTTATCTGTAAAACAATCTTTTCTCGAGACAGACGCATCCTGTTCACAAATCCTGGTAAGTCGAACCCGTCTCTTCCGAAAAACCACCACGGGACCCCTCGTAAGATTCTATGCTTGAAAGAAGTGATTCATAATGGCTGACATCGAGCAGTACGACGGTGCTTTTGCCATGCTGCGTCAGGACAAGGGGACGGCCTGTGTTTTTGACCTGCTTGACGAGAGCTGCGGTATTCGCGCGGAATTCAGAAAGCGGCCTGATGTCCTCTTCGATATTCAACCTGCTCATAAACTTGATCTGTATTGAATTTTATACCAGTAATTGTACAAAATCCCGTACCGATAACCAAAAACCTTTTTTCTGCCGGCATTTGCGACGATGTGCATAATCACATACCCCTTCTGAACATGAACACATCGGCAATTTCAAAATACACCTGATAATCAGCGGTTTCTCCTTTTAAAAGGCCCGCATGAGGACATTTCCTGTTGATGAAATCTGTTTATCGGGGTGTGGAGAACGCGAGTTTCAATGCCAGGGCCACAAATACCGCTCCGGCACCGCGGTTAACCACTTTCCTGGCAAATGAGGAATTCCTGAACTTTTCTCCCAGGCTGCCGGCAACGATGCTGATGATCCCGAAAACCATGAGGGTTGCAAGGATGAAGAAGCCTCCGAGCACAAAAAACTGCAGGACGAGAGAGCCCCGGGAGGGATCGGCAAACTGCGGCAGAAATGCCAGGAAAAAGAGGGTTACCTTGGGATTGGTAATATTCATGACGATACCCCTGCTGTAAAGACTGCGCGGGGAAAGCGCGGCGACCTTCATTTCCCCCGTTGAAGACGACCCTGCCCTGAACGACTGCCAGGCGAGATAGAGCAGGTATGCCGCGCCGGAATACTTCAGGAGGGAGAATGCAAGGGCTGACGTCCGGACAACCGCTGCAAGGCCCAGCGCAACGGCCGTCGTATGGCCAACCAGTCCGGTGCAGAGACCCAGAGTTACGAAATATCCCGCGTTTCTGCCGTTCTGTGCAGACTGGGCAAGTACGAAGAGGTTGTCAGGGCCGGGAGCCAGGGCAAGCAGAATCGAAGCAGATAAAAAAACCAGAAGCAGGTGCGGTTCGATCATTACCGAATATCATTAAGTATTGAAAAACATCACGGTTGTCAGATCATTTTCTGGAAATACATCACATCGAACGTAACTCCTTTTTTCGTACCGATACCCCGGAAACAGCCGCACTCACGAAATCCTTTGCGGAGATGAAACCCGATACTCTCCTCGTTGAGCGAACAGATACTCGCAAGTATCGAGGAAATACCAATTTCCCTGCCCCGATCTTCAAGATTTTCAAGGAGGGTGCTGCCGATACCCTTTCCCGTAAATCCATGCCTGAGAAAACAGGTCAATTCAGCGGTACGGGAAAAGGCCGGAATGGCGCTGAATGGCCTGAGCATGCCGAACCCGACTACATTATCGCTTTCGTCCCTCGCTGTGAGCGCCGGGTACCCTCTCGAAGAGTGGAAAAACGGTTCGAACATGTCGCAGGATATCGGGTGTTCCGTATAGGCTGCAAATGTATGTTCCGTATAGTAATTGAAAATATCGATGATATCTTCGGCATCTGAGGCAAGTATCGGCTCTATGGTGATGTTCATCGAAAACCCTCCCTGTTTTTCATGATTTGCCGCTCTGCCTCGACTGACCGGACAGTTTGCCTCCATAATGGCCAAGCAGCGTCACCACGGGCAGCATGGCAAACACAAGGATGATGTATATCCAGTGAACAAGACCTTCAGCGTCCATGACGCCAGGTATAGCCAGCCTTATGGATACTGCCGATACGCAAAGAGCGAACAGAATGCCTGAAAGCCTCAGTTTTTTGATGAAAACCGGGGCTTTGGCACCCTTGTATTTGGTTTTCCAGTCATGTACCCCGGTAATGAACGATACCGGTATGGCCATCAGGGTAATGACCATGAGGTGTTCGACCGTATGCTCGAAAAAGGTATTGCCGGTCGGAATGGTGAGCATCAGGTAAAGCACTGCGACAGGTATCAGGCCATTGCTGAAATGAGCGGCAATGGCATGAAAGAGGAATGTTTTTTTCATATCCTGCCACAAACTGGGCCGTGCCATAGGTTAACTCCTTTATATTAAAAGGTTGAAAATAAAGCCCAAGTATAAGGGCATCGTAAAAAATCTTTCTGCCTTTCATAAACTGCTTGACGAAACTGCTCCGCTTATCACGGGAATATTCATGGGGCAGCTGTGTCAGTCAAGTATTCCCGCCTGTTCATTTTATAAAAATCAGCACAATATTGTAAATAATCAACCCGGATTTATGCCATGTGATTCCTTTCTTTAGTTTTACATGTTATTTTTATTTTTTGGGTATTTCAAGATCAAACAGGAACGATGGTGAGCGATTTTCTTTCTAGCGGGAATGACCGGCAGCCGGAAAACACAAACATGAAAATGCCGCTGCATATCCGGAAATCAGTCAGCTGGTTTCCCCGTCCTGCGGAAAAGCTCTCGAGGCTCGCCCTTTTTTTCCGTTTCCTGAAACCGGTCACCTGGATTCCGGTTATGTGGAGCTACCTCTGCGGCGCAGTTGCAAGCGGCTCATTCGGCTGGAACGATATCATCGGCTGGAAATTCATTCTCGGCATGCTTCTGACCGGACCGTTCGCCACCGGGACATGCCAGATGCTGAACGATTATTTCGACCGGGACCTCGACGTCATCAACGAACCGGACCGGCCTATCCCTGGTGGTGCCATATCGCTGAAAAATGCGACCATCCTCATCGCCGTCTGGTCGATCGTTTCGGTAATAACCGGATACCTTATCCATCCCCTTATCGGCTTTTACGTCGTCATCGGCATCGTCAACGCCCATCTCTACAGCGCCAACCCGATAAAACTCAAGAAACGCCTCTGGGCCGGCAACATCATTGTCGCTGTATCCTATCTGATCATTCCCTGGATTGCGGGCCTTATCGCCTACAGTCCGGAAGTGCTGCCCGAAGTCCTCAAGCCCTCGCTTTTCATAGCCGGATTCTACACCCTGTCCAGTACCGGAACCATGACCATCAACGACTTCAAGTCGATCAACGGTGACAGGCAGGTCGGCATCAGGACGCTGCCAGCCGTCTTCGGGGAAACAAAGGCAGCATTTATCGCGTCGGTGCTTATCGATATCGGCCAGCTTCTCGCGGCATGCTACCTCTTTGCAATCGGTCAGACAATGTATGCCGTCGTGACCGGTATTCTCGTCATCCCGCAGTTTCTTCTCCAGTTCCCGCTTGTTCGCTCACCTCGCACGATGGATGTGCGATACAATGCCATGGCCCAGAATTTTCTCGTGGCGGGTATGCTTGTTTCAGCTTTTGCCATCAGAGCGCTCCGGCCATGAGGTTCAGCCATTCCCCTGAAATTTCGGTCATCCTGCCAACTTTCAACCGTGCAGAGCATGTCGGAAACGCAATAGAAAGCGTCCTCAGCCAGAGTTACAGAAACTGGGAACTCATCATCATCGACGACGGAAGTTCGGACATGACCTTTTCGGCGATCGATCCCTACCTGATGAAATGTGATGTGATCAGGTACATGAAGCACAGCAACCGGAAACCTGCGCTCTCGAGAAATGCAGGAATCCAGGCTTCTTTCGGACGATATATCACCTTCCTCGACAGTGACGACATCTACCTTCCGGAACATCTTGAATCAAGGATTGCCATCATGGAAAAGAATCCCGGCACTTCCCTGCTCTCCGGAGGGTTCCTGTTCGACGGGGATATCATGGTGAAAGACCGGCATGATCCGAAAAAACTCGTTCCTATCACAGAATGCATTCTTGCCGGGACACTGTTCGGCAAGCGGGAACTTTTCCATGCCCTCGAAGGCTTCAGTGCCCTCGATTATGCGGAAGACGCCGATCTCTGGGACCGGGCATCGGAACGGTTCGAGCTCATGAAGCTGGACACCCCAAGAACCTACTGCTACAGGCGGGCACCGGACAGCATTACCCTGAACTATTGAAATAACGATGACAGCCAACGTAACCGTCTATTGCAGCTCGAGCAACAATGCCCCCTGTGAATATTTCTCCGCAGCCGAACTTCTCGGCCGGGGACTTGCCATGAGGAATATCGGCCTCGTATACGGTGGAGGAAAAGTCGGTCTTATGGGCTGTATCGCCGATGCCGTCATGCGGAACGGCGGAACGGCGAGGGGGATCATACCCCGTTTTCTCGAACAGCGTGAACTCGCCCACCACGGATTGAGCGAACTGCACATCGTCGAGACCATGCATGAACGGAAAATGAAGCTGGCCGAATGGGGTGATGCCTTCCTTGTCCTCCCGGGAGGTTTCGGCACCATCGACGAACTGATGGAAGCGATTACCTGGAAGCATCTCGGTCACCATAAAAAGCCGATACTGCTGCTGAATATCAATGGTTTCTGGGACCCGCTCACCGGCTTTTTCCGTGAAATAGCAAAACAGAAGATGGCCTCGCCTGATTACGAGAAATATTATACGGCTTGCTGTTCTGCGGAAGAGGTTTTAGGGCTTTTAGACACTCTTAAGGCATCTGTTTGATTTCCATGCCCTTTCTCCCGGTCGGGCATGATAAAGGCATCGAATATAATTCGTTGATAAAGCCTTTTTATTTTTTAACTTCACCGAATTGACCCCGGTCATTGCCCGGTTACCGTATTCAACCCGATAACCCGTTACGACCACGAAAAAACGTATCCTTCTCGCCATACTGTTCGTGATGAATTCACTGACAGCTTTCGCCCGGCCGGTCCTGCGCTGGGGCGGAGACCCGAGCGGAGGCGCTCCTTATGTTTTTGCCGATCCGTCCGACCCGCAGACCTATACCGGTTTCGATTACGAGTTTGCCGAAGCCCTGGCGGATAAAATGGGCATGCAGGCCCAGTTTGTTCCGACGGACTGGGAAAGTATCGTTTCCTCCCTGAAGAGAAAAGAATTCAACGTCATCATCAATGGCTTCGAGCCTACCGGCGACAGGGCCCGCGAAATGCTTTTCAGCAAACCCTACTACCTTTTCAGACTCCAGCTCACGGTCCGGAAAAGCGACGGGACCATTACGTCCCTCGAAGACTGCAAAAAGTACGGGAAGTCGGTAGGGACTCTGGTAAATTGCGCGGCATCAAGACTTCTGGAAGAGGGGAAATACAGGGTGAAAGGTTACCAGGATCCCGTAGGGGCCTACGAGGACCTTGAACTTGGCAGGGTTGACGCGGTTCTGATGGATGTTGCCGGGGAGATGTTCTATGCCCGCTCTAACCCGAAACTCAAACCGGCAGGCAAGCCTTTCCAGACCGGAGCGTATGTGGTTGGTATCCGGAAAGCCGATGCTTCGCTCAAAGCTGATATTGACAAGGCGATCGATGAGCTGATAAACGACGGGACCATTGAAAAAATTTTCAGGAAATGGAACCTTTGGGACGATGAGCAGGTCAAACTTCGTACAGCCACACCACCTGCGATCGAGATAACGACAACGAAACTCAACTGGAGCGAAGGCCTGATCAAGCTGTTCAAGGCTGCAATGATAACTGTCCTGCTGGCATTCGGGGCAATGTTCATTGCCGTCATTCTCGGTATTCCCCTCGCTGTAGGGCAATCGAATGGAGGACCGCTGATCAGGGCGCTCTGCACAACCTATATCGAGTTTTTCAGGGGCACTCCGGTGCTTGTGCAGCTGCTGTTCCTCTATTTCGGCCTGCCGGTCATCGGAATCACGCTGCCGGGATGGCTTACCGCGATTGTCGGCCTCGGGCTCAACTATGCCGCATACGAATCGCAGATTTACCGCACGGCATTCCAGGCAATACCCGAGCGGCAATGGCAGGTCGCCTACTCTCTCGGCATGCGCCCGATCCTTGCCTTCAGGCGAATCATTTTCCCCCAGGCTTTCAGGATTGCTCTTCCGCCCATGACCAACGATTTCGTGGCCCTTTTCAAAGATACGTCGACGGCATTCGCGATCGCGGTCTGGGAACTCGCCACTGCTTACCGTGAGCTTGCAAACGCCACCCAGAGCTATCTCGGTATCGGCATCGTCGTCTGTTGCTACTATCTGGCAATGAGCCTGCCGTTAGCACATTATGCACACAGGCTCGAACGGAAACTGCAGAGAAAATCTACTGGGATTCTTTCTTCGGGAGCTGAAAAATGATCACCATCAAAGGCCTGAGCAAAGCGGTACAGAGCACGACGCTCATCGAAAACATCAACCTCGATCTTGAACCGGGAAAAATCCTCGGCATCATCGGCCCTTCCGGCAACGGCAAGACTACCCTGCTGCTCTGCCTGGCTGGGCTCCTTCCCTTTGAAAAAGGCAGGATCACCATCGGCGACAGGAGCATTGCCGCCGAAGAGAGCAATACTGACAAGGAATCGCTTTGGGCGTTCAGGAAAAAATCAGGCATCGTTTTTCAGCACCTGCACCTCTTTCCCCATCTTACTGTTCTTGGAAATATCATCGAAGCTCCGGTCCATGTCAATAAAATACCGAAAGCGGATGCGGAACGTGAGGCAAGGAGACTGCTGAAAAAGCTGGAAATAGAGCAGCATATGAACAAGTTCCCTGAGGAACTGTCCGGAGGCGAACAGCAGCGGGTCGCCATTCTTCGGGCGATCGCGATGAACCCGGAAGTGCTTCTGCTTGACGAGCCCACAAGCGCGCTCGATCCCATCAGGAGCGGCGATGTGCGCAACCTCATCAGGGAATTCGCAAACTCGGGACATACGGTCGTGATCGTTTCCCATTCCGTCAGGTTTCTTCGGGGAATGGCCGATTATCTGGCATTCATGGGAAAATCGGAGCTGATCGAAATGGATACGGCGGATACGCTGATGGCAAACCCGAAAGACCCGAGGACAAGGGAATTTCTGCGTTTTTCGGAAGTCAACTGATCCTCCCTGGGAGAGCCTTCTTTCAGAAGACAGCGTGATCGCCAAGTTCCTGCCCGGAAAGACCTTCTTTCAGTACCCTCCGGTAAAAATCGCGCAGGGTGTCCGTGCCGTAGGAAGGGGTCATCTCTTCATCGTATTGTCCGGTTTCGGGATTCAGGACCAGCATGGATTCCGTGCAGTAATATTTACCTATCCGGGCAAATTCAGCCTTGTCGGCAAGTGCCGGGAATATTTTCGAAAGGAAGGATAGCACCGGGATGATGGCATCGAACATACCGACTGGCATATTTTTGAATTTCGGCTCCCTGCCGAGGAGTTCAAAGAGCATCTCCCCCTGCTCCCTTGCGGAAATTGCCTTTCCCGGACCTCCGACGGGAAGTGTCCTGTTCTGCATCCCGGGATTTTCAAGGCAATCCGCGATAAAACGGGCAAGGTCCCTTTCACTGATGGGCTTGCAGGCGGTAAGCCGGCCATTGCCGAACATCACGTAAGGTTTTCCTTTTTTTACCGGTTCAACCTGTCCCGCAAGTGATTTGAAAAATGCCGTAGGCCTCACGATAGAATAAACGAGGCCGGATTCTTTCAGCTCTTTCTCGAACTGCAGTTTTGCCCGCTGGAACTCCAGTTTCGGTTTCTGGACACAGATGGCCGAGAGCAGGACGAACTGTTTCGCTCCAGCCGCCTTGCCGGCATCGAGCGCGTTTCGTGTTGCCTGGTAATCGATCTTCCATGAGTCCTTCACTCCCCCGTTCCTTGAAGTCAGGCAGGATACTACCACATCGAAATGCTCTCCCCTGATACCGTCGCGATTGACGGACTCGAGGCTGCAGATATCCCCGAGCCGCACGTCGGAACCATGAAGCTGCCTGCGTGTTTCTTCTTCGCCCGAAGACCCGCCTACGCCGGAACGCTCACGGGCGAAACTCACGACATCGTAACCCCTGGAAACCAGTTCCCGGACAACATATTTGCCGATATAACCTGTGGCGCCGGCAATAAAGACCCGGATGTTTTTTCCTGTTCCGGGCTTCCGGTTAACCGATTCGGCCTTGCCGTTGTGAAACGATCCTTCAATCACAAAAAGAAAAATTATGGTTGCTGACTATTTTTTCCCGGGCAGGGATTAGTCTCAGTTGGAGCAGAACAAGGGGAAGATAACAAACAACCTGAAAACCCGCGGGGATAATCGGCACCCGCGGGTTTTCAGCAACAGTGGGATCACATCAGGAGCCGAGATACAGAGAAAAACCTAACAGAGCACTGAAATCGTCGGGAACAAGACCGAATTCAGAATCGTTATTTCCCCAGAATTTCTTCATTCGGAGATAAAGGTCGTAATTCTTGGCCTTTTCGAATTTCGGCTGAATAACGAGGAAGCCGCTGCCATCAGAAAGGCTCAGGTAACTGTACATCTCGAGTGAGACAGACTTGAAAACTTCCGGGTGATAAAGACGGGAAAACAGGTAGTGTTTCCGAAGCGGCAGCACATAGTTTGACGCAGATTCAAAGAGCCCTGCAAGGGAGGGGTCCGGATCTGATCCCGTCGGGTATTGCGTATTCAGGTAATTGGTGTGAGCGGCAAATGACCTGAACTCGCTGTCGGAGAGCCCATTGCTCGTGAAGAAATATTCAAGGGTCAGGTTCAGGTTGTTATTAAAGGTATACTGCCCACCCAGAAGAATTTCATGATAACCGCCCGAACGTTCACCGAAATATGGAATCGAAAAGCTATCAGGAGCCAGAGATGTGTCAGGGTAGAGTCTGCCGGTGGATGATGTATAGAGGTACTCGGCGTGGAGTTCGAGAGCCTTGCCATATGTCGAGGACGTATTGAAACCCGCTGACCATTTGCCATGTTCGTCGATCGATCCGACAAGAGAACCGTCGTATGGGTCCATAAACCTGTACCATCTTATGGCCAACCTGTTGTTCCTTACAAACGCCCCATCGAAATTCCAGTCAAGCTGCGGGACATAGGCGACATCAAGCTGGCTGTTTTCCCGATTGAATGACATTTCAAGTATATCCGCACCTTTGACTTTTCCCAGCCGGTCTTCTGGATCTTCAGGGTTCCTGAGCTGAGAAACGAGATCAGTCGGACTGTAGGAATAACCGACACCCCAGCGAACTTTTTTCCGGCCGGCAATTACCGAAATCCCGTCAAATTTCTTCTGGTAATAAAACTGATTGACATCCAGATCAGTCTGGGAATTTGAAGAACCGTCCTCTGTGTACTCGTGCCCAAAACGGATTTCTGTCTCGAACACACCGCCCATGGTCTTGTAAAGAACGTTTCCTATGGTAAATGCCTCGAAACGCGTTTCCGGACGGTCAAGGATATTTGAGGGATTAAGCCAGGAATCGCTGAGCGATATGTGTTCCGCCTCGCCTGCGACACGCAGTGAATATGATACTGGTGAAGCAACATTGGACTCAGTATTATCTTCACCGAAATCGGTTCTGTTGAAGCAGAGCGTATCTTCAGCAATAACAGTCCTGCAAAAACAAACCGTTAAAAGGGCAATCAGAAAAGCTGCGCCCCAGAAGTATCGAATATTTGCCTTTTTTTGCTCCAGGAAACAGAAAATGGAATGTGACATGCGTTGCGTGGTTTTTTGGAGTTTAAAAAACAACTTCACTGTAAATTGAGGGGAGGCTGGTATTCAGGAAAAAAGAATCCGGCGACTTTTTTATACGGACTCTGCTGAAAGTAAGTGATGTTTCCTTATCTCTTTCAAGATGATCAATGAAATCTATCCGCGTATTCATCATTTTTCCCGCATTAACGGCATATCCGGTAAAATACATTGTTTTCATCTTTTTTCCGGACTGGAGGTATACGACTGCTTTGCGAGGATATCCTGTCTCTTTTTCGATATAGAGGTCGACGTTGTGATAAGTGGCGCTTTTTGATTTTGCTGTCAGCTTCAATAACCATGTCTCATAAGAGCGCTCTTTGACTTCAACAGTTATTGTGCCATCAAGAACAGCCGCATAATCCCTTGACCAATCAAGTTTGGTGATATCACCGTATGATGCGCCACCGGATAACCTCTGTATGGGAGTGATCCTCATCGGTCGCTGTGTTTTGTTGACATAATACCAGAGATTGTCATCGACCATGAGGAGCATATTTCCTCTTTGTTTCTGCGGTTCGATATATGCTACAAGGCTTTTGACGTGATTCTTGACAAATACCCTGAACAGATCTTTTTCTTCCTCGGAATTCCTTTTTTTGAACGTAAGTGTTGCCTGCATTGTAAAATCCGGCCAGGGTGACCTGAATTCATCAGCTCTTTTCAAAATCTCGGATGCTGTGGGAGTGCCTGGTTCTGATTGCGGATTATTTCCGGGAGGACCGGCAAAAGAATTGCAGAAACAAAAGACAAGCCCGATGATGCATAGGCAGAGAACAACATATATCCGTTTAATTCCGGTATGATTTTTATACATGGGTTAACGAATTGACTATTGAAAGTTTTCTTATTTTAAAAAGTGTCAGGAAGCCCGAACATGTCGTCGAGAGCAAAAGCAGCAAAGAAATCCAGGGCAGAAAATGCGAACCTGAATAAATCTTCAGAAAATAGGTCGATGACATACCTGGTGGTGGAGGCATCTCAAAATTAGCGTTATTTATCGCGAAAGTGAACAGTTCTTTAAGCATCAAACCAACAGCTATACTCATCAGTCCAATGAAAAATCCCTCATAAAGGAACATCATTGATATCCATCTGTTTGAAACACCCATCGCTTTCAACGTCCCTATCTCCCGGACCCTTTCCATTGTCGACATGAGCATGGTATTAGCGGCACTTAGAAAAACGATCAATACGACAATGATTCCGGTAAAACCGAAAATGATACGATATGCATCTTTAACTGAATGGTAGTATTCTGCTAGTTTATACCACGGAATAACTGAATATTCCGAATTGTTTCCGGAAGAGTTGATTTTCGAGGATACAACAGAAAGAACCCCATCAGTTTGTTTTGTATTTCCAAGAACAAGAAGGATTTTCGATACCTTGTCTGTCTGCATCAGGTTTTGTGCTGTCTCGATGCTTGTTACGAGATAATACTTGTCAACTGTTTTTATGGAATTGTTGATTACTCCCGCAACTGTAACATCGACAACATTGACCGCCCCATCAACTGTTGTACCCATGAGCATGAGACTTGAGCCTTCTTCAGCATGTAGAGCTTTGGCCATGCCTTCACCAAGAAGAACAGCATTTGGAGAAGCAAGAGCTAATTTTCTGTATATCATTTCCTGGGAAGAATGATTTTTTAAATTTTTATATATTTGATCCCAATAGCTCATCAACATCAACTCTTTCTCGGGTATTACTCCCATACCAAGGAAAGAAGTGGATTTCTCTCCATTTGAAATCAAACCGGTAAATTCTATCCTTGGTATAGTTGCCTTTATATTACTATCGTAACCAGTTATACTTTTCTGAACTTTATCATAATCAGCAATTCCATACTCCAAAGGATATTGCTCTTCTTTTTGCACTGAATCTTTTCTTATTATCTGAATATGCCCGGTTCCCCCGCTTGATGTAAAGCCTCTGCATACAGTCATTTCCTGCAAGCCGAAAAAAGTGAATTCCATGTATCCGCCAACAATAGCAATAGCAGCAAAACCGGCAGAAGAAACAAGAACGGTAATAATTGTTCTTCTGGAATTACGTTTCAGGTTACGAAAAGCAATTACAGCAAGTTTAAAATGATTCATAAAATATTTTTTATAATCCCTTTACTAATTGAGATCAACAAAATTATCACAGCTTCTCAAGCAGCATGCCCGAGATGGTAATTCCGGATGCAAAACCAAGACAAAATATTTTTTGTCCCCGCATCACATCAGACGATTCATAAATTTTTTTACACATAAACGGAATTGAGCTTGAAGTTAAATAACCATTTTCATAAAGATTTTCTCTACTTATGGATAACTGCTCGTCAGACAGTTCGAGTTCTTTTCCGATTTGTGTTATAATCTGATAACTTGAAGGCTGTATAAGATATATCAGATCATTTTTTATTTCGTTAAATTTCAAGCCTATTTTACAAAAAAATTCATCCACAAAAAGTCGAATACTTCCTTTTATTTTTTTTAAATACCTGGAAGGGTCTATAATATATTTAAATGCAGGTGAAGAAACTGTTAAAACCGCATGATCAAGTGAATCCGGTATTAAAGTATGCCTGAATGACAGTATTTTTAATCCATGCGATTCTTTTTTATGACCATTACGACATGAACTAACTGAATATTTTATAAAACTGTCACTAAATGCAGTTATTAAACCGATATTTACAGGATCATCATTTGAAATCGACATATGAATACTGAATATCTCAGTATGAACTATGTCAATTCTTTTTTTTAGATTTTCACAATTATCAAGCATTGAGGATCGAATCAACGCATGTGCAGTTTCAATTGCTGAAATAGGAGCATTGCACGCTTTATTGTAAAAATTTGTTACGTGAACATCATGCCATTTTTTTTTCGAGATATAAATATCGATTGGGTTTGGCTGTATATATCCGGAAGAAGTTAAATGAATAATATGATCTGGCTTTTGATGCAATTCTCCATTGTATAATTCCTCAATTTTCTGTTCTGAAATAGAGCGATACATTTCCATTCTCTTATTCAGATTGATTCCGTCTGGATTGATATGGTTTTTTGCTAAATCCTCAAATAATGGTATTGATAGATTAATTTTTGCAAATTGACCATTTTCTATGATTTTGATATCATCATAATATTTAATATTTTCTGGCCATATAACAAGAAACCGTTGCTTTATCACCTCTTCTGACAAAGCATAAAGCTTAAATTTTAATCTTATTTTTTTCTCAATCTTTTCAACCTCACTTCCTTCCGTTTCTCCTTTTTTTACTGCCAATGCTTTAACCATTCCCTTCATTAAAAGTTCACAGGAATCTTTTTGGGAAACGGGTGTAATCGGAATGCTATGGAAATCGGTTAAAATGGTTTGAAAATTATTTTTCATCTATTTATTACTAATACATTTATCATAAATATCTCAGCTATTCACCTTTGAAAAAATTATATAATCTTTCCGTCTTTGATAGTGACAATGTTTTTAATTCTATCAAGCACAACCGAATCATGAGAAGCGAGAACAACGGTAATATTTTTCTTCTCATTCAGTTCTACTAAAAGATTGACGATATCTGCGCCTGTTTTGCTGTCAAGGTTTGCCGTTGGTTCATCGGCAAGGACGATGGCAGGGCTGGTTACAAGAGCTCGTGCAATTGCTACACGCTGTTGCTGACCTCCTGACATTTCTCCGGGAAAATGTCCTTTTCTTTCCTGCAAGCCAAGTTCATCGAGAATTTCGTTTACCCTATTTTTTATCTTTTTTCTATCAAGCCCTTTGAACAGAAGAGGAAGCTCAACGTTTTCATACGCAGTCAAGACAGGAACAAGATTGAATGACTGAAACACAAAACCTATTTTCTCCATTCTTACCGGCGCCAACTGTTCAAGATTCATCATAGTTGTATCTTGACCATCTATGATAATTTGTCCTTTATCCGGTTTATCGATACATCCGAGCAAATGAAGCAATGTGGATTTTCCGCTTCCTGAAAGTCCTGCAAGAACAATAAAATCACCTTTTTTAACGTTGAAAGAAATATTATCCAGAGCTGCAATACGCCCTTCCCCGTTTCCGTAATATTTTGATACATCGGTAAGTTTCGCTACAACTGATTCATTCATAAGTAGTTGAATTCAAACAAATAAAAAACAATGGTGATTGTGAAAATTTCAGGCCAGCAACGTTTTACCGCCATCGATAACAATCGTCTGGCCAATAATCTGGGATGCAGCATCAGTAGTGAGAAACTTTACAAGCATTGCAACATCATCAGGAGTTGTCAATTTTCCGGACGGTGTATAATCCAGTGTCATATTCAGCATTTTTCCAAGCTCAGGAAGAGCTTCTGCTGCATCAGTCATGACGAGGCCGGGAGAAACAAGATTGACCCCGATACCGAGGGGTGCGAGTTCAAAAGCGTAGTGCCGGAACAATGCCTCCAGTGCACCTTTCGTGGAACCTACCGCTGCATAGCTTGGAATGACCCGCGTTCCCCCAGGCGAAGTTATGCCTATGATGCGGCTGCCTTTTCCCATCTTTCCCACAAGATCCCGCGTCAGTCGATGAACAGCGAAAAAATTGATCTCGAATGTCCATTTCAACTGGCGGTCAGAAAGCTCCATTGAATTTCGATGAACGCCACTCGCGGCAGAATGAACAAGAATGTCTATATGATTGCATACTTCCTCCAGCTGACCAAGAACTTGTTGATAACTTTCTTCATGTGCAAGATCGCCACGTATCGTCCTGATGTTCAATCCTCTTTTTTCTGCTTCCTTTTCGATCGTTTCCGCGTTTTTCCGGTTTCTCGCATAGAGGGCATAAACATTTGCGCCGCATTCTGCCAGCGCAAGCGATATAGCTCTCCCGATGCCTCTTGTTCCACCGGTGACAATAACAGTTTTACCGTTAAGGTGTTTCATCATATCCCTGTATCTCCAAGTGAGCGGCCACCGTCAACGGGGATGACGGCTCCTGTTATGTAGCGGGCCTGATCCGAACACAGGAAGGCAACAAGCGGTCCGACATCTTCCGGTTCGCCAATGAATCCGGCAGGTATATGCTTGCCTGTTTCGCGAGAGGATGTCTTTTCAAGATAATTGACAATGCCTGCGGTCATAGGCGTCCTGATAAGACCGGGAGCCACCACGTTGGCAGTAATGCCCCGGTGCGCAACTTCAAGCGCAAGGGTTCTTGTAAAACCTATAATCCCTGACTTAGCCGCCGCATAGTTGACTTGTCCCCTTTTGGCATAGAAACCGCTGATCGAACTGAGATTGACAATTCTGCCGTATCGCTTGCCGTACATCGATTTGAGCGACAGGTGGCAAAGTGCCATGGTAACAAGCAGGTGTTCCCGGAGAAGTTGCTCATGAAAGGAAAAATCGGTCTGGAAATACATACCGTCTTTTATTCTCCCTGCCGAATTGACCAGAATTTCCGGCTGCTTTCCAAATTCGGAAACCACCGAGGCATAGAGATCCCTGGCGGACTCGTACCCGTCGAGATTTCGGGAATAAATTCTTACCTCGTTTCCTTTGTTTTTAAGTAATGCCAAAGCATCTGCTGCTTTTTCATGATTACTGGCATAAGCTAATGCGAGATCACATGTCCCGGCAAGAGCATCAGCTGCCGCCAGACCTATCCCCGAAGTTCCTCCGGTTATGAGTGCGAGTCGTTTTTTCAAGGATTCAAGCTTTTTTAAAAACAAGGCAGGCATTCTGTCCGCCAAAACCGAAACTGTTGCTTAGAACATATTCAAGTGACGCTTCACGAGCACCTTCAGCAACATAATCGAGATCACATTCGGGGTCAGGATCTTCAAGGTTGATGGTAGGAGCGATTTTCTGCCGCTGAAGCATGAGAATAGAAGCTATTGCTTCAACCGCTCCGGCGGCAACAGTAGAATGCCCGATCTGCGATTTCAGTGAACTGACGGGAATACGATACGCTTTTTCGCCGAAAACCTTCTTGATCGCTTGTGTTTCCAGTCTATCGTTGAGCTGTGTGGATGTCCCGTGAGCATTGATATAGCTGATTTTTTCCTTTTCGATACCGGCATCGGCAATCGCATCTTCCATTGCCTTTACAACACAGAGATTGTCTTCCCTGCCATCGGTCATTCGGTAGGCATCGGATGTAAATGCATATCCGGAGACCATGCAGAGCTTTTCCGCATTCCTTTCTTCCGCAGCCTCTTCCGACTCGAGAAGAAGAACTGCTGCAGCTTCTGCTTTCACAAATCCTGCTCGGCTCCTGGAAAAGGGACGGCTCGCTTTTGCAGCGGGGAGATCTTCTGTGGTGAGGGTATGAAGAAGGTGGAAATTCATAAGCTGGCTCTGCCATGCGCCGGCATCGACAGCACAGACCAAGCATCGCTTCATCCGTCCTGATGAAATCATCCGGCTGGCTATCCCTATGGCATTGCTGCCTGCAGCACAAGCCGTATTTATCGAAATGATCTGTGCCGGGGAAATACAACCGTTTCTTCTCGCTTTCAGCCGACCCGCAACAATTTCGGCCATCCATTCCGCACGCATCTCATCCCAGAGAAAATCATCAGGATTGAATCTTTTAAGAGATGCATAAACAATATCGAAATAAATACCGGCAGGTGTAGCAAACACAATGCCGTCGATCTCGATGCTTTCAGGAAATGTTTCCAGAAACTGTTCAAGTGCAAAAAGGAGGTATCGGCCACCGGGAGAATGAGTTCCGGGGCCAAGACCAAATGCCTCGTACAAAGGCATTTCTGAATGATCGATAACCCCTCCGAACGGTACGGGAAAGTTATCAGGAACCAGCGAACCACGGATGTCGATAACACCCGACTCCCCGGCAAACATTCGTTTTTCAAACTCCGGAATTGAATTTCCAAGAGGAGAAGAAATTCCGTAGCCGGTAACAACAACTTCCGTTTTCACTTTCCCGAATCTTTATTGCTGGCAACAAGCATGACGAAATCGACAAGGTCCTGAACACAGATATCGGTGACGTCATCACCTTTTTTTTCGGTTATGAATTCCATGGCCTCGGTAAAATCCAGTTCAATACCGGTCCGTTGCTCGATTTCATAACTGATATCGAGATAGTCGATACTTTCTGCTTTAAGGTCTGCCTTGAACATGCTTTCCCTTTTTATCTGCCCTTTTTCGGTGTTCAGAACCGTAAGGACGGCATCCTCAATTTTTTCAAATACTTCCTGTTCGGTCAGCATTGATTTCCCCCTTGACTTTTGATTTGAACAACTAACTGATGACTGATGCCGTAATAGGAATCGGTCATATCATAATGAAGGTCATTCCATTCGGAAATTGGGTTGTCTTCCGTAAGCAGGAGCGCCGCTGCCGCTTCACATAAAACCCTGTCCCCCAGGTTTTGTCTTCGTATTCTCTCGAGGACCAACGGATTTTCGAAACTGAAGGCACTGCAAACAAGCGCAGCTTTGATCCGTCCATCAGCAAGATCGTTTTCTGCCTGCTGAAGGGCATGGATACTTCCGTATACCGAACTGTTGAAAACATTCATCGGTCCCATAATACCAAGAAATATACCCATCTGTGCGGCAGCAAGATTGGGGAGCTGCATCAGGAACAGTTTTGGGTTCCTGGACTTCCTGTATTGTTCCGCATAACCGTCTCCGGATATATCGAGCATTTCAACGGTCGATTTCAGGTCAACCGGTCCGTTTTCGATGGCACAGTAAATACCGACTGAAAAGGGTGAGGCATCGAGAAACGGAAGAAGTGCCGACTGAAGCTGGAGGCAGGCATAAGAAAGAAAAATACCCGCCCTGCTCATGGAGCGATGTGCCCGTCTGTCTGGCAATAAAGAGAGCATGCTGTCGTCAAGTGATAATGCCTTAGACTTTTCAAAGCTCATCGAATCTCCATAATACGGGCTTGAAAAAGGCTGAATAGCGTCATCATCACCGGGGACGATGATACTGGCGGCAACTGCTCTGCTCATATTCCGTAAATAGTTGTTACATCTGCGGAAAGCGTTTTTGCATAAACCGCTTTTTTTCTTTCCTGCTCGTCAGAGGAAATATGACCATACATCAATTCCACCGTGGATACCAGTACACCATCCACCTCTATTTTCCCTTTCGCTGTAGAGTATGCCTTACGCATTTCAACCTCGACATAGACCAGAGATTTATCTCCTGGAAAAATTTCCTTTCTGAATTTTGCCTGATGTACCGAGGTAAGTACTGGCAAGAATGGAGGATTCGAAGCGACTATACATTTGCCGCCAAGTTGTGCGATCATCTCAATCTGAAGGACACCTGGAACAATGGGATATGCGGGAAAATGGTCCATGAAAAACAGTTCTGAACGGGAAAAACATCTGACACCGACAGCACGCTTTCCCGGCTCCATTTCAAGAACTTTGTCTATTAACAGCCATCTCATAGGATTAGAAAAAAAAGTTGAATGATCCGTGAATGGTCTTTAACCGCAATAACCGTAAAGTTTTATATGAACGCTTAATGTACAAATGTGCAATTATAAAAACAGGTATTTACCCTAAAAAAAAGATCTCCACTAAATGAAAGCACATAATTATTAAAATAAAAAATTAACTGCGTAATTATATGATAAATATGCGCTATTTATTGTTTGCGATATTTACTGATTTAACAAATAAGAGCAATAGCAGCGGCATATTGCCGGTCATGGGACAAGGATATTTTTATTGCAACATCCGGATATTTCGACAAAGGTACCGCAAGATGCGCAAACGGTTTTCCGGCCCCATCGTTGAGGATTTCCACGCTGTGCCAGGTGAAATCCCTGCAGATACCGCATCCAAGGGCTTTGGATATCGCTTCCTTGGCTGCGAATCTCGATGCGACGCTCTGCAGCATATCGGCTTTCCTGCGGCATATCTCTATTTCTCTCTCAGTAAGGATTTTACCCAGAAACTTGTCGCCATATCGCTCGATTGATTTTCTTATTCTGTCGACATTGACGATGTCCATCCCTATTTCCGTTGTTCCCTTCATGGTTGAACCGGTTATTGACCCTGTTAACACGTGCTTGTTCATTATAAAGGACGGCATCGATACACGAAATCCTCATGTACTCTGTGGACACTCCGGGTTCTACGCTTCGTCCGCCTTTGCACTCGTGCTTCTCACGACACTAAACAAAGCTGCCCTTTATTATTTTTCGTTACCCTGAAAAATGCTAAAAGCCGCATTCCCTGCAAAAAATAACATCCTTCCTGTGCATTTTGAAACGAGACAATATCGGTCTGTATCAATGCATCGGTAAAAAAATATTGTGATTAATCTGTATTTTTTGGGCAGGTTTCTAAGGAGGTATGCCCCGTAATCAGGAAGAATTTGATCTGAATCTATAGTTCTGGTTTTAAGGCAGATGCCCGGACACGTTCTCAAACCTTCCACTCAGGGAAGTGCACGTTTTCTTTTGTATTGAGTGATCAGCTTTATGTTCGAGATATTCGATACCGAAAAGCAGCAGCAATGATATCAGAAAATAAAGTACTGCAACCATCATCAGGGGAAAAAAAGCGTCGAAAGTACGGCTCCTTATGATGTCACTTGCTTTCGCAAGGTCCTGTACCGCTATGTAACCCACTATCGAAGTCATTTTTACAAGGGAAATGAATTCACCTTTGTAGACCGGCAATATCCTCCGGACAGTCTGGGGCAGAATAATGAACAGAAATGTCCTGAACCCGCTAAAGCCCATGGCGATGCCGGCCTCAGTCTGCCCTTTGTCGATACTCTGTATCCCTGCCCTGAATATTTCCGAAACATATGCGGCAAAATTCAGACTGAACGCGATGATGGCGACAATTACGGGATCGATATTGATGGAAGCGAAAACAACATAGAACATCAGCATCAGCAAAACGAGAACAGGAGTACCACGCATAACGGATACGTAAATCTTCGCGGGGATATTCAGCAGTGCACATCCGGACATTCGCATCGTACAGACTGCCGCGCCGAACAATGTCCCGAAAAGGGTTGAAAAAATGGAAATAATGACGGTTATCTTCAACCCGGACAAGATGATTTTCCAGCGGTCTTCAAGAATGATGTTACGATAGAAACTGTCAGCAGTAGTTGCGATAAATCCCTGCACATTTGCTCGCGGACCGGCATCGCTGTCGGGAGCCTTCCCGGAATATGCGGCCATTTTCGATTTGAGAACAACCGCTGCTGTTTTCGAGACAACGTAAGGATTTGAAAAATCAACAAGTTTGCTGCGTTCTTCAGTTATGGCGATACCATCGGTTATGATGGAAACTTTACCGGATGCAAGAGCGGGAACGAGTGCGGAAAATTCCATGGTCATGATATCGATCCTGATATTCTGGTCCAGTGCAAACCGTTTCATGATCTCGATATCGAACCCGACATGCTGACCATTGATGAACGCGATAAAAGGCAGATCATCGACAGCTACTCCCATGATATACCTTGGGCCTGAAGTGCTTGCGGGAATATCCGGCATTTTAACCATATCAGGATTTTCCACAAACCACCGTCTGAATATCTCGTCATATGTGCCGTCCGAGCGAATTTCATCAAGATATTCGTTGAAGCGGGCCCGCAGTTCCGGTTCATTTTTACTGAACCCTATGCCGGCGTCAGTATCGAAAAAATCATTTTCAAGAATTCCAAGAACGGGATTCTGCTTCAAAATGATTTCTGCACTCACCAGATCTATCAGCATGACATCGGCTTTGCCGCTTATCAGGGCAAGAATCATGTCTGGAGTCGTTTCGAACCTCAGGACCTGTGCTTCCGGAAAGGTCCTTGTAACATAGCCGTCATAAACTGTACCGGTAAATATGGCAAACCTTTTTTTCTTCAGATCATCAAGTGTGCTGTATTTGTCATTATGTTCGCGTTCTCTGGCATTCGCTTCTCCATATACCGCCATATTCACCGAAAAATGCGATACTCCACTGAAATGCAGCGAGGATAACAGAAAAAGCAAAAAGGCACCTGCCAGCATGAAATACCGGATGATCTTTTTCGTTATACCTGAATTCCTTACAAGGTATCCGGCAAGTATTTTTTCCCCCTGCTGACCATCATTGCTTCATTTTTTTACCTAAGGGGACCTCTTTTTCTTGTAGCGAGAAGCACGACTCCAACTCACCAAGAGCGAAAAACCGAAGTGTACTCAAGGAAAATGAGGATTTCGATCACTTCTTGTCAAGGCCAACCGGAGCTATAGGGTTTTGGAACAAATAAATGGATCTGCCCTAAAAATTAAAGCAATATCCCCTCTTTACAAAAACAGCATTGATACTTGTCCACCCGTTATCACTCCCGAATTGCAGTGGTATCAGATATAAAAAGTCAAATACATTTCGGTGCACTCATGTCTCGAACAATCAAATTCAACAATGCTTTACTGTAAATTTTGCATTTAAGTCTTTTATTACATAACTTAACAATCGTAACGGAATACGGGCATAAAGGAATACAGATATTCTTCCAGGTAACGGCATTCGGATAATCCCGGCCGGTTATCAAAGATTCGAACGATTTTTTTATCTTGAACCTGAAATCTGATCTCCTTCGCTTTTAATTCAGGTTGTCTTCGAGCGCGATCTTTTCGTGAGAACTCATCGAGATTCAGCGCATTTATCAGGGCAGATCCTCTCAGTCCGCCAAGTTTTGTCGTGAAAAGAATCAATTCCCTTGATTTCATGATCGATGTCTTTCCGGATATCGGAAACAGGGAACCGGCGGCATGACCTGTAATACCGTACCGGTATCGTCATATTATTATATATCAATATCTTAACGTTAAATGGAGGCCGTTTCTATGTCAAAAAAAATTGTTGTTTTAGGAGCAGGAACTGGTGGAACAATTGTCGCGAACAATCTCAGAAGGCACCTGCCTGCAGACTGGGAGATCACGATTATTGACCGTGATGACGACCATCTATACCAGCCGGGTCTTCTTTTCGTGCCATTCGGCCTTTCAAGCACGAAAAAACTGGTGAAATCGAGAAAAAAATACATTATCCCCGGCATCAATTTCGTCATTGATGAAATCACCCGGATCGATCCAGAAAAACAGCAGGTCACAACCAAGAACCATACGTTCAATTACGACTTCCTCGTCATCAGCACCGGCTGCCGGATCGCCCCTGAAGAAAATGACGGCCTGCTGGATACCTGGAACAAGACCGCGTTTTCTTTCTATTACCTTGATGCAGCAGAACAGCTTCGTAAGAAACTCAAGGAATTCGATGGCGGCAAAATCGTCATGAATGTTGCCGAACTTCCCTTCAAATGTCCGGTAGCGCCTATCGAGTTCGTCTTCCTTACCGACTGGTATCTTAAAAGCCGCGGCATCAGGAACAAATGTGAAATAGAATATGTCACCCCTCTTCCCGGCGCATTCACCAAACCGAAAGCTTCAGCCGTGTTCACAGAATCGGCAAAAGAGAAAAATGTCAAGATCACAACAGGTTTCGAACTGAACATGGTCAACGGCAAGGAAAAGTACATCGAATCCGTACAGGGCGACAAGGTCAACTACGACCTGCTTGTTATCGTTCCGACCACCATCGGCGACAAGGTTATCAGCGATTCCGGCATCGATGACGGCATCGGTTACGTGCCAACACACCACAACACCCTGAAAGCCCTCAAGCATGAAAGGATTTACGTGATCGGCGACGCTACGAACGTTCCGACATCGAAAGCCGGTTCAGTTGCCCACTATGAAGCTGACGTCGTGGTATTCAACATCATGGCGGAAATCCATGGAGTCAAGCCTGAAGAGATCTACGACGGCCATTCGACCTGCTTTATCGTCTATTCCAAAGGCACGTCCTCCCTTATCGATTTCAACTACAGGATCGAGCCGCTTCCCGGAAAGTACCCGATGCCCAAGCTCGGACCATTCACACTGCTGCATGAAACGAAAATGAACTGGTACGGAAAGCTCGGCTTCGAACCGCTTTACTGGAACGTCCTCCTGGCCGGCAGGCACCTTGGTGCACCTCCGACCCTTGTCATGGCAGGCAAACATGTTGGCTGAACTCAACAGTATGCCCTAAAACCAGGGGAAGCATCGAACCCACTCCATCGATGCTTCCCTTTTTATGTTTATTCGGGCCAAACCCTTCGGCAACAGCAAACATCCTACTTCCCGGCTTCACTGTCTCCCGATAAGACCCCGGGTATCTGGCGGCTTACCTTGGCGCCGAGTTTTCGAATTTCCTCAACCCTGCCGACAAGATTGCCTTTTCCTTCCCTGAGCCGTTTCGATGCGAGCTCCAATGAATCGGTCAGGCCTGAAAGTTTCTTTCGCGCTTCGTCCAGGGCTTCGTAAACAAGAAAAACCTGGTCATAGATTTTCCCTGCCTTTTCGGCAATAAGCTCCGCATTCCTGTTTTCATTTTCCCGGCGCCAGATCTGGGCGATGACTTTCAGGGTGATCATCAGGGTGGACGGACCGCAAAGCACTACGTTTTTACCGGAGAGCCCATAAAGCAGCTCAGGATCGGCCTGCATGGCGATCTGCCATGCAGGCTCCAGGGGTATGCACAGAATGATGAAATCAAGCGTCCTGTTCCCTTCTATTTCGCTGTAATCCTTTTCCTGCATGGCAGCGATGTGCCGCCTGACAGACTGGACATGTTCCCTGAGCGCCTGCTGCCGCCTGGCGTCATCATCTTCGTTGCAGTAGCGTTCATAGGCCGTCAGGGATATTTTCGCATCGACGATCACAGCCTTGTTTCCGGGAAGGATCACAAGAAAATCAGGCCTTTTCAGTTGACCGCCTTCCGAGCGGTATGTTTCCTGCGAAAAATACTCGCGTCCCTTTTCAAGTCCGGATGCCTCAAAAATCCTCTCGACAATCAGCTCACCCCACTCTCCCTGCTTTTTGGCATCCCCTTTGATTGCCCGGGCAAGCATGTTCGCTTCATGACTCACCCGTCCGCTCATTTCCTGAAGCTGTCGAACCTGTTCAATCAGTCGGGCGGAATGCTCAGTATCGTTTTTATGGACCTCGTCTACCCTTCTGCGGAATGAATCGAGCTGGTCCCGTAAGGGCAGAAGCAAAGCATCAAGGCGTTGCCGGTTCTCCTCGCCAAGTGATTTTCCCCGCTCTTCGAGAATTCGGCGGGAAAGGTTTTCAAATTCGATTTTCAGACGTTCTTCCGTGACCCGCAGGAACTCGTCGCCCTGCACGTGCCTGCGCCGTTCGTTCTCAAGCTCATTTTCCAGCACGGCGTTCCGGACCTTCAACGCTTCGTTCTCACTTGCAAAGAAATCCTGTTTCTGCAGGGCATCCCGCAAATCCTCTTCGTCCGAGCGCAGCCTTGCAAGTTCGGTTTTCAGGGGAGCATCGCGAACGACCCGATAGGCTATGAAAACCAGCAGAACGGCAAGCACAAGGAAAAAAAGGAATTCTGTCATGGGAAAGGTTGTTGGATATTGATAGTACAAACAAGGAGTACTGCAAACATCTTTCGTGCAGAGCGAGAAGGATGGCGGTTCCTCTCTCTATTTGGATTTTATATCTTTTACCTTCCATTTCCATGTGCGGCAGGTTCGGTTTTTTCGAACTGAAATATTTCATCGAGCAGCTCCGGCAGCTTGACCTTCCATTTGAAGAAGATGATGGTTTTCATTTTAATCCCGGTTTCAACATCGCTCCCGGTAGCCGGATTGCAATCCTGAAAGGCAACCACGACAGCAATGTTTTTGCAAATGCAGGCTGGGGGCTTGTCCCGCACTGGTCTGAACACCTCCCGAAAGTGCGCCCGATCAATGCCAGGGCGGAAAGCATAGCTGTTAAACCATATTTCCGGCACGCGCTGAACCGGAATCATTGCCTTGTCCCCGCCAGCGGCTTCTATGAATGGAAAGAATCCCCCGGAGGGAAAAAGTTGCCCTGGTATGTCCACAGGGCCGACAACAAGCCGATGGCGTTTGCAGGCTTATGGGAGTCCTGGACACCTGCGGATAACGCCAGTGAAGCGCTGCATACCTGTACCATCATCACAACCACCGCAAACAGGGAAATGAGAGCCATCCATCAGAGAATGCCGGTTATCCTCGAACCCGATACATGGAGAATCTGGCTTGACTCCGCAAATCAGGATAACAGGTCGCTGCTTGTCACTCCCGAAGACGGAATCCTCGACCTTTATCCAGTATCGACGAAAGTCAACAACCCCCGATATATCAGCAAAGATTGCATCGAAAGGGTCAATGACGAAACAGCATGAAAGAATCTCTTGGGGGACAAACAAAACCTTGCATTATTATCACTTCCGTTTGTAAAACCGCAACTTTTTCTTACCTTGACAGTTCAATTCAGGGCGAAGTGGCCGAGTGGCTAGGCAGAGGTCTGCAAAACCTTGTACAGCGGTTCGAATCCGCTCTTCGCCTCCAATATGAAGCGGGCCTGAATTTGCCGGCAAAACAAAAAAAGGCCCATTGAACGGGCCTTTTTCATTGCTGATAATCCGAGCATCCTTTCTCTCTTATTCCTTCCGTAAAAGTGCCTTAATAAGCAATCAATCTAGAAAGAGGCTTTCGCTACAAAATAAGTCTTTTCACTGTCCGGGTTCCGGACCAGGGAAAAAGACAGCCGGTCATTCGAAACGGTTACGCCGAGATTGACAAGGGCGAAATCATCCCCTTTCCCGGGTGCATACGCCATTTCATCACCGGCCCCAACATATGCCCTGGCGGTATATCCACCTTTTTCAAGGAAAGTATACTTCGCTTCAAGATACCTCGCCTTGTCGAAATCATACCCCCCGACTTCCAATGCTCCATAGAAGCTTATTTTTCCAACGGTATAGAGCGCGCTGATTTCGACGGTATTCGGACCGTCAGGAGTATTGCGGAAATCGAACAAACCTCCGAGCTGCGGCAGGTAGTAATCGGTCAGGATGAGACTCAGGTTGCCTGCAGGAATGAGAATGTAGGGATCGATCTCATGGTAACGCACTCCATCCTGGGGCAGCAGTGCGAATGAGCTCCAGACTCCCGCCACGATCCCGGAGCCGGGAAAGGTATAGCTTATCTCCGGCTGGATTGCCGGTGAATCACCGTAATTCGAACCCTTGGTGACATAAGCGCTGGCAAGATCGAGATGAACCTGCACACCTCCTTTGCTTTCTGCATGAACGGCATTGCCATGCAACAACGCAACCATCGTCAGACCAAGGATTGCCGAAAGCTTTTTGCGCAATAAATTACATGAAAACAGCGTAAATACACTCATTGCCGGTCGAATGGAAAGGCATTGTGAAAGAGAAGAACATGCACCCTGAACGGAGCATAACTGAAAAAAGCCGCCCCGAATGATTTTTCAATACAGGGCGGATTGATCCTCGGTGAAGGTTTTACCGGGGCGTCCTTTTCTTATCCAATCTTGTCGGCCCCGGAAACGATGGCACTGATGAGCTTGTCGATGGTCGCATCATCGATAAGGACCGGGATGTTGAGACAGATGCTGCTGCGAAGCATTTTCCCCGTTTCAGGCCAGAGGGATTCAAGGTTCTGGTCGCGATAACGGTCGAATTCACCGAGAAGATGGCCCCAGACCCCTGCATAATGCCAGTCGAGCGCTTCGGGAAGGATCTTGGTGCCGAAACCGTGTTCCATGAGGTGCGCTTCGAAGGCAAGTGCGGCATCTCTGTCCCTGACACGGAAAATAAGGGTATCGCCCTGCGAACCTGCCTCATCGCTGAATGGCCTCAAAACGATATTGTCGAGATGTCTGATCCCGTCTTTGATCCTGCGTTTGTTCTCTTTCGATTTCGCGAGGATCATGTCGATTTTCGCAAGCTGTGCGATGCCGATAGCGGATGTAACTTCACTGATGCGAAGATTGAGGCCTTTTGCGCGTCTCGGGTCTTTTCCGCGAGGAAGGCCGGAAATATGCATATGGCCATGGTCCGAAAATTCGGCGGCGCGGTCATAGATATCCTTGTCGTTGGTGACGATCATCCCGCCTTCACCGGTATGGAGCGTTTTGCCCGCATCGAAGGAAAACGAGCCGACGCTGCCGATGGTCCCGAGCTTGCGGCCCTTGTAGGAAGCACCGAGCGCCTGGGCCGCATCTTCGATAAGCATGAGCCCGTTCCGGCTGCAGATTTCGGCAATTTCATCCATTTTCGGGGGCGCCCACATGGGTATCGCGATTACGGCCCTGGTAGCAGGGGTGATCGCTTTTTCTATTTCACCCGGATCGAGGTGGTAGGTTTCGTCGATTTCCACCGGTACCGGGATTGCCCCAAGCGCACTGATCGCCTCGACCGGCGCAATGAATGTCCATGCCGTCGTGATAACCTCGTCACCAGGCCCGATACCTGCACCAGCGAGGGCGCAATGAATGGCCGCAGTGCCAGAAGAAACTGAGTGCGCGTATTTCACGCCCATCCAGGATGCGAATTTCTCCTCGAACTCCCTTGTCTTGTAATTGCCGCCACCATAGCGGTAGAGATTGACTTTTTCCCTGCTGAACAACTCCAGTATTTCGGCCAGCTCTTCCCGGCCGATCAGTTCTGCTCCTGCCATGTTATGCTCTGTTCTTTTATGTTAACTGTATAATGACTTCCCGGGCCGATTCCTCGGTAAATTCAACGGGATTGCCGGAAAAAGACCCTTTCAATGCTTCCGAAGCGTTAAGTGCCAGCTCTTGCGCGTTACCCTTTCCATAACCGTATGGCACAAGGCTGGGTATGCCGAGCTGCTTGTAGAGTGCGTCCATTTCCTCGAGAAGCTCTATCGTCGCTTCCTTTGCCGAAGGAGATGTCCGCATGGGGTTCAGCAGGGCATATTTTTCATAGCCGTGGTTATGGTTGTAGCGCATCACTTCCTTGAGGAAGATCGCGCCGGCAAGTCCATGAGGCACGCGGTGCTTCACTCCGAGGTAATAGGCAAATCCGTTCGTAGGGCCGTCCCCTGAATTCATGAGCGCAACCGTTCCGCAGATGCTTCCGATAGCGAGGTCAATCCTCGATTCCGCCCTGTCGAGTTGTCCCTGCTGCAAGGCATAGAAGGTCTTCTGGAAACCTTCGACGGAAAAAATCCTGCTCAGGGGAGTGTGCTTGACAGAAGCGAAACTGTCAACACAATGCACCAGGCTGTCCATCGCTGATGAAATGACGCTCTCCATCGGTGCGGTCATCGAAAGTTGCGGATCGACAACGGCTTTCCTCGGGAAATTTTTCCTGCTGTTGATACCAAGCTTGCGGCCCTCCTTCTCATCGATAAATACCGCATTGTAGCTGACTTCGGCTCCGCTCCCGAGAAGCGAAGGAACGGTAATGAGCGGCAATGGGTTTTCCACATCCCTGGGGAATCCTTTCAGGGACAAAGCGGGGACATTGTTTGTCATCAGGAGCGCTACCCCTTTTCCCAGATCGAGCGTGCTGCCGCCACCGATTGCCACGATACCGTCGAGTGGTTTTTGACGGAAAAATTCAGCGACATTTTCAAGATGGGCGTAGGTGGGTTCCCCTTTGAAATCATTGCAGTAGATGACGGAATTGGGGTAAGCCGAAGTCAGATTTCGCAAGACTTCCTGGAAATAACGGTTATCCGCCAGATTGGCGTCATAGACGATCCCGGGCTGCCTGACGGAGAGCCCCGCAAGATAATCGTTAAGCTTCAGCGCCTCGTTAACGCCGACAATCAGATCGGTCGATAAAAAGAAATTCATAAAACTGGATATGCTAAGGGTTTTTTTCGCCTGTTTCCTGGATTGCCAGGTTTTTCCTTAAAAGGTAATACTCAATTAAATCTATTTCTTCAAGAGTGTCAATCTCCCAGGTCTGCCAGAACTCCATTTCATATACTGCCATTTTTCCTCCAATCCGGTTCTGGAAAACTGAAAGCACTTCGGGCTTGAAAATATAGATCGAACCATTTTCGATGAACTGTGACGGGCGGTCCTGTCGCATGCCGCGATTGCGGTAATCGAAATTCACGCTTCTCCATTCCTTTTCACGGCATTCCCATATCGTCAGATCATCTGCCCTGGTGACGGATAGCAGCGAATCCGCACCTTCTTTCCTGAAATGTTCGATTGCGGCATCGATATCCCCTGGTTTTCTCAATGGTGATGTCGCCTGCAGGAAAACAACCGTACCGACAGGTATCCTGAACTCTTTATCGATTACTGAAAGGGCATGAAGAAGGGCTGATTCGGAAGTCGCCTTGTCTCCGGCAATCTCTGAAGGGCGATTGATGACTTCAGCGCCGAATGTACGGGCCACATCGGCGATTCCGGGATCATCCGTCGAAACGAAAACCCTGTCCACCAGACGGGATTCGAGTGCCTGGCAAATCGTCCACGCAAGAAGAGGCCTGCCTGCGACAGGGTAAATATTCTTGTCTTTCAGGCCTTTCGAGCCGCCTCTTGCCGGAATGATCGCTACTGTGTGCATCGTGGTACCGGGAAATTCAACCGTCGATGACCTGTCGGCAGACATCGGCTATTTTTTTTGAAGCTGATTTGTTCTGAATCGGTGTAAGCGCCTTGAGTTCTTTTGGATCAAGACCGCAATGGACAACCTTGTTCAATGCGGAACCGACAAATATTGTAGAAGAAAACTGTGCGATGAGCATCCTTGAATTCGCAATCATTTCTTCCGTCCTCCCTTCTGAAAAAACCATGCTGTCGGGGGCATACCGCTCGATTTCCCTGATGGCCCGCTGGGCGTTTTCATTGGGATGAAGTTTGAAGACAAGAAGTGAATTTCCGGCCATTTCGCGATACTTCATGATATTTTTCTGCCGGTTTTCATAAACGAATGTTTCCCTGTTGTCGGAGGTGCAGACAAGGACAAAATCACGGTACTCGAAATCGTTCTGCAGGTACTGCTCGCAATTGTCGAAATTCGGAATGCTCGTGACCTTTATTTTTTCCGGGTTGACACCTTTCCTGATGAAAAGATCGCGGTACCCTTCACTGGCGACACAGAATTTTTCATACACGTCGGAAAGACCGGTTGTCGACGTCCCGGCTATCCAGCGGGGAACCCACTGGAAATTCCTGGCAAGGTGAAACAGGATTGTTTCAGGTTCGGTCATTCCTTCCTGCACAAGCACAATTTTCCGCCTTTTGATATGCTTTGGAACGATGAGGTCGGTACAGGTAACGACAAGATCGTACTCGTGAGCCATTCCGCCGATATCGAGCCTGAGGTTGTGCGAATCGAGATATTCAACAGAACGGCGGGAGCGTTTATGTCCCATAATCGTGAATTCGAGGAACCCCATGCTGCTCGCTTTTCCGAGGAGCCCGTCACTGAAAAAAGGAGTGAAATACTGATCGTAGTCACCAAGCCACCCGGCAATCTGATGCATCTGGGTGGTCTGGTTCATTGAACCGCATATAAACAAAATTTTCTTCCTCATCGAAATCTCTGACAATCACGGGTTAAACGGTCAATTTCTGCAAACAGGTGCCAGAATGCGAAACCGCACAGCATTAAAAAATAACAAAAACGTATTTAATTACTTTTCGAAGAAGCTTCATGGTCCGGCAAATGCATATGCAATCATTCCGAACATGCAATAAAAGAGCAGCAGGAATTAAAGGAAAATCTTTTTGCCGACAGAAAAGCAGTTTGCCGTTTTAAAGGGGGCTTGTTTATTTACAGACCATAATACCATTTTTTCAGAAAAACAGCCTTATTTCGGCCAAGAGCTCATAATCTTGGTCCGGGGATTTCTGGTGAAAAGCTTCGGAACACCTTTGCAACTGCTTGCCTGATCGCGGGAGCGAAATTGCTGTCTTACGTTTCAAGGCTTCCAAGGCGTTGTGCATCATGCAGATGGACCCCTGAAAAGAACATGATCGCATATCCTGCAGTATACCACAGAATTTCCTTGAAACGCCTCAACAGGACGAACGCTTCCCCGATGACGACGGCATCGCTGATACCGAGCACATTGAAAAACGCGAGATAACCGATTTCCTGAACTCCCAGACCCGATGGGATGAAAAAGAATACCGCCCTCAGCATGGACAGGGTCGTGTCAACGGCAAGAACCTGGAAAAAGGTAATTTCCACCCCGAGCAGGCGAAGGATGATATAGCTTTCAACGGCAAGCATGAACCATGCGACCAGATAGTAGAACATCACAACGGTCAGTTTACCCAAGGGCATTCCTTTGAAGGATTTCAGTTCTTCATCCGTCTCGTGGAAACCCGATTCCTTTTCGAGAAGCCAGTTTTTGACTTTCCTGAAAGGAATGAGCATCAGCAGTGTGTGCACCTTTCGGGCAGCTTCACCGTTCAGGAGGAGAAGAATGAAAACCAGGAAAATGAAGAAAACAAGGAGGCCGCTTGCCGCCATGATGAACCCGAGACCCTCGAAACCGATCATGTTCACCGATGCCTTCTGAAGAAATGAAAAACCGGCAAGAGCACCGATAAGGGTATAAAGTCCCTGTATGGCTCCAAGCATGAGTTTCCTGACCGCCACGCTCGCAACCCCCGCGGGCACAGGCACACCAAGCCTGCTCCGGCATAGAACCGGACGGAGGGATTCGCCGACAGGCATCCCGGCAGGCAGGGTCATGGAAACGGTTTCGGCGATTACCTGAATCTTGAAAAGCTGGAAAAACGGCAGTTTTTTTGTCGCACCAGGAAATAGCTGCAACCATGCGAAGGATTCAACCAGATGCAGTGCAAGAAACGGAAGCAGGATGAAAACCGAACCATACCCGATTGAACATATCCGGGACCATGCACCCTGAATATCGAACTTGCTGACAAGGTAACCGATCAGAACAACACCGAGCAACATACCGGCATACCCGAGCCAGGATGATACGGATTTTTGTTTCATCTGCAGGAAAAATCAGAATGGAAAGGGAAAAAACTGCAAAAAAGTCTTTTTCTCGATTTGCAAAGATAACAATGTATTGTTAAATATTTGTTTATTGAAGAAAAGGTCCGATGTTGCTCTATTTCATGCTTGCTGTTTCTACCATAATCCGCCGGAAGCATTTCTGACGGGGTCCCGTACGTTGTTATCCTTTATCAGCACTTTTTTCCACAACCTGGCGATACTCCTGCTGTTCGCTTTATCGGCGATGCCTGCCCTGCCTGCAAGGTCGTCGCCGTAGAGGGGTTCCCGAAAACGAATCTTGCCGATGGGACTGATCAATCCTGATTTTTCAACTCTGACCGAGCTTTTCTCCTCCGTTTTCACCCATTACCGTGAACAGGAGGACAAATTTCCAATCTCGAGAAAAGTCAACGGCAAGTATGAGCCGATTCCATACCGGGAACTTGAAGAAGATGTCCAGCATCTTTCTGCGTTTCTGAAACATAACGGCATCGCTGCTCAGGACAGGGTGGCCATCCTTTCAGAAAACAGGC
Source organism: uncultured Chlorobiaceae bacterium (assembly GCA_903928225.1). Lineage (GTDB taxonomy): Bacteria > Bacteroidota > Chlorobiia > Chlorobiales > Chlorobiaceae > Chlorobium. The sequence goes on along the minus strand of CAIYPU010000121.1, from coordinate 2,970 downwards.
CTGGCTGGTACCTCTCCGATATGGCGATCCTGAACCTCGGTGCTGTCAATGTCCCGCTCTATCCCTCCCTTCCTCCCAACCAGATCGAATATATCCTGAACAACTGCGGAGCCAAGGCCATCATCGTTTCTAATACTCTGCAGCTCGGCAAAATCCTCTCGATCTGGCAGAACCTCCCCGAACTGACGCTCGTCATAATCATGAACCGTCTCGAGGAAAGCATGGAGGATGTGATCGATCTGAACAGTGCGAAGGATCAGGGGGCACAACTTCTTGAAGAAAAACCCTGGCTGCTGGAAAAAACGCCGGTGTCGCCCGAAGATATCGCGACCATCATCTATACGTCCGGCACTACAGGATTACCCAAAGGCGTCATGCTTACCCACAGGAATATCTGTGAAAACGTTAAATCATGTTCGACGGTCATCCGTCTCGACGAAACCGACTGCGGACTCTCTTTCCTGCCCCTCTCTCATGCCTATGAGCGAACAGGAGGTTACTATCTTCTCTTTTCCTGCGGTGCGAGCATCTATCTGGCAGAAAGCATCGAAACGATCTCCCTGAACATGACTGAAGCACGTCCGACAATCATTTTTACCGTGCCCCGTTTGTTCGACCGCATCAAGATGGGCATCCTGAAACAGATTTCATCCGAAAAACCTGTCAAGCAGAAAGTTTTCAACTGGGCCCTCAGTACCGGTGAAAAATATCATCGGCAGCTCAGTGAAAAAGGCCGCGTGCAGAAGGTCCTCGAAATGCAGCATTCGCTGGCGGACAAGCTGGTTTACCATAAAATCAAGTCGAAATTCGGAGGCAGGCTTCGATATTTCGTTTCTGGAGGAGCAGCGCTGCCCCAGAAGATCGGCGAATTTTTCCAGGCCCTCGACATCCCTATTCTTGAAGGTTTCGGTCTGACCGAAACGGCTCCCGTCACTCATGTCAACCGCCCGGAAAAAATCAAATACGGTACCGTCGGTCCTGCGGTCAACAATGTTGAGGTAAAAATCGCCGAAGACGGGGAGATCCTGCTCAAGGGCCCAAACATCATGAAAGGATACTGGAAAGACGAAGAAGCAACCAGGGAGGTCATACAGAACGGCTGGTTCCATACCGGAGACATCGGAGAAGTGGACAAGGACGGTTACCTGAAAATTACCGACAGGAAAAAACATATCATCGTCACGTCAGGGGGGAAAAACATCGCTCCCATGCCGATTGAAAACCTGATAGCTGAAAGCTCATATGTCGACCAGGTCGTTGTCATCGGCGAAAAACGTCCGTTCCTCATCGCCCTTATCGTCCCCGATTTCAACAAACTCAGGGAATTTGCAGCGACTGAAAATATCACCGCATCGACAAACAGGGAGCTTATTGAAAACAAAAGCATACAGCAGATCTTCGAAAAACTTATCCGTACTGTATCCCGTCAGCTCGCCACGCACGAGAAAGTTCGGAAATACCTGCTGATCGACGAAGCGTTCACTATCGAGAACGGTAACATGACCCCGACACTCAAGCTGAAACGGAAAGCGATCACCACGAAATACGCTGCCGAGATCGACAAGGTCTATAACACCCTGAACATGGTCTATAATTCCGAGTAATCGGAATGAGCGGCAGAACGCACATCCACGGCAACCAATCATGAGCTGATGAAAGAAACGTTCTTTATCGTCATAACACCCATCGTGATCTTCCTGGTAGCCTTCCCCGCATTGTGGGTCGGGGTCAACGCCGTTCTTTCGTATACCGGAGGATGGGCGCTTCTTGCAAAACGTTTCAGGTCGGATCATTCTGAAAAAGGCCACGAGTTCCGGTTCGCCACAGCACTTTTCAAAAAGAAGCCGATGCCGCCGGTCACTTATCGCGGCAACCTTTTTATCACGATCGGAGAAAACGGAATACAATTATCCTTACTCTTTCTGTTCCGTGTTCTCAGTCCTCCGCTCCTCATTCCATGGAGCGAGATAGAAGGAATCTCGGAACAGCGCCATCTTTTCGGCAGTTACGGAGTCATCGATATCAGGAATTGTCCCGTACGAATTCTTGTGCCGGGAAATGCTGGAAAATACCTGCTTGATTCCCGTGCCGGGATATCTGCATAAGAGACAAAAAACAGTATCTGTTCTTCCCCATATTTTTTTGATGCATGGAATTTTATCGGCTGTATTATATTTTACCAGCAATAACGCTCCCCTTCTTATAAACCTTCAGACATTCATCCATTATGGCAGACAACAATGGTGTTTTTTCCGATCTTTTCCAGGCCGTAGGCGCACCGGTCCAGAACGTGGCAGATGTCGTAGGCAACGGCGTCAATTCGGTCATAGACGTTGCCCAGAACGGCGCAGGCATCCTGACGAATATTCTTTCCAGCACAGCTACCGCAGGATTGCAGTTTGTCCAGAGTGTTGTTTCCGGAGTTGCATCGGCAATTACCCCGAAACAGTAACAACGAGGATTTCCCCGGTACCCGCCTGGAAAAATCCGGGCGGGTATCAATCTTCCTTCCTGCATTTCCATCAGATCCCAGATTCCCATGAAACGCTCCGGCGCCAGCATCATTTTTTTGAACAGCCGAAACGAGGTGCTGCTCTTCCTGAGGGATGACAAGCCGTATATTCCCTGCCCGAATATGTGGGACCTGCCTGGCGGTCATGTTGAATGCGAAGAAACCCCCGAAGCCTGCATCGTCAGGGAGATGCTCGAGGAAATCGAAACCGATGTCTCTTTTTGCCGTCTGCATGCCGTTTACGACTTCCCGGACCGGATCGAGTATATCTTCCTTCTGGAGATGGATGCCGATGCTGCGGCCATCACGCTGCACGAAGGCCAATGCCTCCGCTGGTTCCGCTCTGACGAAATCCGGAACTTGAACCTTGCATACGGTTTCGAACGTGTACTTTCCGATTTTTTTAATGAGGGATGAGAACAGATGTCATGATTGGCGGAGCTGACAAGGCTTTGCTG
>CAIYPU010000120.1 GCA_903928225.1 uncultured Chlorobiaceae bacterium | reverse complement strand
CTCCGATACGTTTCATATGATGGGTAGTGGGTAATGGGTAGTGGGTAATGGGTAATGGGAATTGGAAAGTGGAAAGTGGAAAGTGGGATTTTCTCTTTCTTTCTGGTCACAGGTTTTCTCCATTTAACATGATAGGCAACGTTGACCGTTTGCACACTTTATCTTACAGACTCTATCAATCGGACGGATTCAGCAACAAGTCCTCACTGAGTGCTCAGCACATTCCATTACCCAATCCCCTCCTCAGCCCTCAGTCCTGATTTCCCCAGCCCCCACTTCCCAGTACCCATTACCCAATCCCCTCCTCAGTCCTCAGTCCTCAGTCCCCATTCCTCAGTCCTGACGTCCCCAGCAACCTTTTCTGCCTTTCCCCGAGGTTGCGTGTTTCCCGGACCGAGAACTGGATGCCTTTTGTCATGGAGCTGGAAAAGAGCTCGCCCAGCAGGCCGGTCGAGAAGAGCTGGACGCCGAGGATGAGCAGCAGGATACCGAGGAAAAGGATCGGCCTGTTGCTTACCGGTTTGTTGAGCAGGAGCTTGTCCAGCGTTACGTAAAGGCTTATAAGAAAACCAGATATGAAGCTCAGAAGCCCTGCCATGCCGAAAAAATGCATGGGACGGCGCAGGTAACGGGTGATGAAGAGCACCGACAGGAAATCGAAGAGTCCCGCGAAAAAACGGGAGGAGCCGAATTTCGAACTGCCGAATTTCCGGGCACTGTGCCTGACCGGCAGTTCGGCAATCCTGAAGCCCATCCAGTCTGCGATTACCGGTATATAGCGGTGCATATCCCCGTGCAACTCCAGCCGGCTGGCAACTTCCCTGCGGTAGACTTTCAGGCCGCAGTTGAAATCGTGAATGGTTATACCGGTGAAAAGCCGTGTCACCAGGTTGAAAATTTTCGAAGGGATGATTTTCGAAAAAGGGTCTTTCCGTTCCTTTTTCCAGCCGCTCACGAGGTCGTATCCGCTCTGCAGTTTTTGAAGCATTGGCCTTATGGCGAAAGGATCATCCTGAAGGTCTGCGTCGATGGTGCAGATGAAATCGCCGGCAGCCGCCATGAACCCGGCTGAAAGCGCTGCGGTCTTGCCGAAATTTTTCTGGAACGAAATGAGCCGGAGTTCGGGCTTTTCCTGTATCAGTCCGCCGATAACTTCAGCCGATCCGTCAGTGGATCCGTCATCGACCATGATGATCTCGAAGGTGAATGGTTTGCCCATGAGATCGTGCAGTTCCTTTTCGTACATGGCGGCATAGAGCTCGTCAAGGAGCTCGGAAAGCGATTCCCGTTCGTTGAACAGGGGAACGATGACGGAAAGGGACGGCAAGATGAGTATTGGTAAAAGGTTGAACGCTCTGAAACGAAAGTAACGAGTAAACCTGCAAAAATCAAAACAGGCTAAACACCCCTCATGCGAGGGTCCCAGATGTATTTATGGAGCTGCAGCTGAAGCCTTGTCCTGAGGCGGTCTTCAAGGATCCATACGGCCAGCTCTGACGGATCAAGCTGGCCGAAAGCCACTCCCATCAGGACGGTGCAGACGTCCGGCAGGCCGGTTTGCCGCAGCAGTTCCCTTGCCCAGAGGTAATCGTTTCTGTCGGCAATGACGATTTTAAACTCGTAATGCCCCTTTCGTTCGAGAGCGAGCGTGATGTTTTCCGGGTTGTTTTTCTCCGAAACGCCGGATGATGGAGCTTTCAGGTCGATGATGCAATGGATGCGCGGGTCGACATCGGCGACAGAGAGGAAGCCGCCGGTTTCAAGGAGGACAGTTTCACCTTTCTGGCAAAGCAAGTGCATGAGCGGGTGGATGTCGTCCTGAAGCAGAGGTTCTCCCCCGGTAATTTCAACAATCGGCGCCCTGAAGTCCGAAACGCTGCGCGCGATTTCTTCCGGTTCAAGGGTGAAGCTTTCCCCTTCGGCATAGGCCGTATCGCAATAGCGGCAGCCGTGGCCGCATCCTGCCAGGCGTACGAAAGCGCAGGGCCATCCGGCAAACGAAGATTCTCCCTGGATTGAGTGGAAGATTTCACTGATCTGCAGGCTCATCTTCCGTATCCCGCTTTCCGCTCTCCGAGCAACTTTTCAAGCGCCCTTGGATAGAGCTCATGTTCGCAGGCAAGGACCCTTGCGGCAAGCGTTTCAGGGGTATCGCCGGGTAGTACCGGTACGCTCTGCTGCATGAGGATCCTGCCCCTGTCATAGACTTCATCCACCAGATGGACCGTTGCACCGCTTTCGGTATCTCCGGCGGCCAGCACTGCAGTATGGACACGCATGCCATACATGCCTTCCCCGCCGAATTTCGGCAGGAGGGCCGGGTGGATGTTCACGATTCTGTCGCGGTATGCGTCAACGACGAGGTCCGGAATTTTTCTCAAATATCCGGCAAGGATGAGGTAGTCAATCCCATGCTCTTTCAGCGCGGAAAGCATGGCTGCGCTGAAGCTTTCATGATCGGGGAACTGGTTTTCCCGGATATGTAAAACGGGAATGCCGTGTATTTGCGCATATACGGAAGCTCCGCACTGCGAACGGTTGGATATGCAGAGCACGAATTCCGCATCGATCTGTTTTTCGGTAATGGCGCGGTGGAGGGCCTTGAAATTGCTGCCGGTCCCCGAGCAAAAAACGGCAAGCCTTGATTTATGATCAGGCATCAAATGTTTGTTTCAGCGTAACGAATGTCCTTGAAGATTCCGGCAGCATGATGCTTTCGAAATGATCATCATGTTGTGAACTGCCTTTGAAAGATAAGCAACTTCAGGAGATTGACGGAGCGAAGTGTTTGTTTGAAATGCATTGTTCTTTATTTGCGTTCCGCTGAACAGACAAGGTTCCATAGTGGTGAAAATGTTTGCAGCCCTGATCGTGCCAGGCAGGAAATCCTTGCGGCACGTTTTTCCTGCCTGGCTGCAGACAAGTTGTTATCGTGAAGGTGGTAATGTCACGGGTCCTTTTGTGTCTGTATCAGTTGTCAGGAGCTGTCCGTAAATATTTACAGATGAGCCTTTCATGACCATTGTCCCTGCAACAGGCGCCTGTCTGACAATAATTCGTGCATTGCCGTCGCGGTCACTCAACTGTGTGATCGGTACGAGTCCGAATGAGCGTAACGTCTGGATTCCTGCCGTAAGCCTGCTTCCAATGACATTCGGAACAGCTACACGGGATGGAAGATTGACCGGTCCTTTTTCGTCTGTTTCCCCAATTGCAGTTGAAATGACCGCTGATATCAGCAAAAGAGCGGACAGTGAGGAAATGAAGATTTTTTTTGTCGCGTTCATTTTTTCTTTTTGTTGATGTTACAGTTGCACGGCAGGTAAAGGCAAAACAGAAAGGAATCCGAGACTTTCGTATCCTGACAGTATCAGTGATCGAGCAGCGTCGGTTTTTTCACAAATTTACTCAGAAATACAAGTAAAAAAAAGTCCGGCGCAGAGGCCGGACTAACATCGATTTATCCTACTGTTCTGAGCCTGTGGCAAACGTTGAAAAGCATGTGCTCCATTTTCCGGAGTTCGCGGGCTTTTTTACCGGGGTCGTTATGGCTCTCCCGTTGATACATACATCCTTCGCCGGTAAGAAGCCAGTGGGGATCAATGCCTCTGGACAGGACCTTCCTGATCAGAAGATCGAGTTTCAATTTTTTCTTTCTTTTTTCCGGACCGGCAGCATCCCTGCGGCCGGAATCAGAGGCGCCGGGCAAAGTCGGGCCTTCCGTGACTTCGAGGGCATGCTCGAGCCGTTCGATAAGTTTGTTGCTGTTCATGGTCAACGATTCAGGTGTCATAGTTACAGGTATCATCCGTGCAGGATAGCCGATGCATCAAAAAGCGTGCCGATTATCCGTAAGTACACATAGGGAAATAAGTAATGAATACTTTGATAAAATCAAAAGAAAACTTGCGTTTATGTAAGAAAATTTTCGGAAAATTAACAGGAGGATGTTGAGCACAACGTAAGTGCCTGGATTTGAATCCCTTCCGATGCCCTTAACCTCCGAAAACAAATCGATGTTCCGAGCCACATAGAGCTTCGATGCTCAGAAGTTCTCCGAAAACAGGTCGAAAGGCCTCCCGTGAGTTGCCGCTCTGTAATCCTCGTAAAAAGGAGCGTTAATGCCTGACTTCACCAGGCCGGGGATACCGTATCGATTGAATACAGCACGAAACCCGGTTTGCAGCCGGGTTTCGTGATACTGTTTTATTTTTGCCAGGATGGCGGGCCGCTTTTATGGTTGCCATTGTTATCATTATCATGATGGTTTCCGTGCCCCCCCGAATTACCTTGAGGCGGTGGAGGAGGGGGAGGGCTTCCTGGCCCCTTGTTGAAGCCGGACGGTGGCGGAGGAGGCGTGCCGCCCTGGTTGAAAGGACCAACGGGTCCCTTGTTGAAGCCGGACGGTGGCGGAGGAGGCGTGCCGCCCTGGTTGAAAGGACCAACGGGTCCCTTGCTGAAGCCGGACGGTGGCGGAGGAGGCGTGCCGCCCTGGTTGAACGGGCCAACGGGTCCCTTGCTGAAGCCG
>CAIYPU010000119.1 GCA_903928225.1 uncultured Chlorobiaceae bacterium | reverse complement strand
GTCCTCAGTCCCCAGTCCCCAGTCCTCAGTCCTCAGTCCTCAGTCCTCAGTCCTCAGTCCTCAGTCCTCAGTCCTCAGTCCTCAGTCCTCAGTCCTCAGTCCTCAGTCCTCAGTCCTCAGTCCTCAGTCCTCAGTCCCCCACTTATCCTCCGATAATTCACCGTTACCGGTAAATTGTTATATTGAATGGCGATTATGTGAACCCCTTGCCAGCAAGATCATGCATACAACAGGCAGCGAACTGCAGGCCGCAATCGATGCAGCCGAAGCTGCAGGAGCAATCATGCTTGAAAAATTCGGAGAACTTAACCAGAACGAAATCAGGACAAAGGAGTTCAAGGATTTCGTGACCGGAGTTGACAAGGCTTCCGAAGCGGCGATTGCCGATATCATCACCGAAAGATTTCCTCAGGACAGCATGCTTTGCGAAGAAGGAACCATCGTCAATGGTTCTTCCGGCAGAAAGTGGATCGTCGATCCGCTTGACGGAACCCTGAATTTCATCCATTCCTTTCCGGTTTTTTCCGTCAGTATCGCACTTCAGGCGAAAAACGGCGACCTCCTGGCCGGAGTAGTCTGCCAGCCAATCCTCAAAGAGCTGTTTACAGCTGAAAAAGATAAGGGAGCATACCTCAACGGCAACAAAATCAGCATTTCCGATCGTCATGACAAGGAAAGCTTTCTGATCGGAACAGGCCTGCCGTTCAGGGAATATCATTACCTCGATGCCTATATCGGCATGCTCAGGGAGGTCATCCGTGATTCAGCAGGGATCCGTCGGGCAGGTTCGGCCGCCCTCGACCTTGCCTATACCGCCTGCGGAAGGTTCGACGGTTTCTGGGAATACAGGCTTTTTCCCTGGGATTTCGCTGCCGGCGTGCTCCTGATAAGGGAAGCCGGGGGTACCGTCACCGATTTCAGGGGCCAGAGCGACGTATTCGGAGAGCAAAGCATTATAGCCGGGAACGGAACAACCCACCCGCTCCTTCTCGATATGGCATCAAGGCATTTCAGCTGATCGGGAAGGAGGATCGGGGAAATTGAAAAATGGCTTTTTAAACCGTTTTTACCAGTAATTTGAACAGCTAATCATTCTTTCTTATCTTGAACGATTTTTAATCAATATACTGTATTCATTTCCGGCACGGATCGCCCGGGCAGGAGCAACGGTCAAATTATGCTCATTCTTCAGCGCACCCTCAAAAATGATGTATCACTCCGGGGAAAAGGACTCCATACCGGAAAAGAATGCACCATCACCTTCAAGCCTGCTCCTTCCAACTACGGCTACCGATTTGTCAGGACCGATATCGAAAACAGCCCTGAAATTCCCGCTCTGATAGAAAATGTCGTAGATGTCCTGAGGGGTACGACAATCGCGGTCAACGATGTCAAGATCCATACCACCGAACATGTGCTCGCCGCACTCTACGGGCTCGAAATCGACAACTGCCGCATCGAGCTCAGCGGTCCGGAGCCGCCTGTCATGGATGGCAGCGCCCAGCCCTTTACAGAAGTCCTGATGACCGCAGGTTTCATGGATCAGGACGAACCGAAAAACTGGCTGGTGATCGATGAAACCATTGAATACCACGATGGCGTGAACGCCGTCGATATTGTTGCCCTGCCTCTTGACAACTTCAGGGTAACCGTAATGGTTGACTACAAGAACCCTGCCCTCGGCTCCCAGCATTCAGGTCTCTTCGACCTTCAGAACGATTTTCTCAAGGAATTTTCACCCGCCAGAACATTCTGTTTCCTGAGCGAAGTCGAGCATCTCGCCAATCAGGGAATCATCAAGGGAGGCGACCTGGAAAATGCTGTCGTCATCATTGATAAACATCTCGATGAAAACGAAATCCAGGAGCTTTGCAAAAAAATCGGCGTCGAAAGCGAAAATCTCACGCTTGGCCAGAACGGCATTCTCAACAACCGGAAACTCAGGTTCAAGAACGAACCTGCCCGGCATAAACTTCTTGATCTCCTCGGCGACCTCGCACTTCTTGGAATGCCTGTGAAGGCTATGGTCCTTGCTGCAAGGCCCGGACATGCATCCAATGTGGAATTTGTCAAGAAACTGAAAAAATATGCCGACCGAAACAAACTCGCGAGGCAGTACCAGCATGAAAAAAAGGCTGGAGTTATCTTCGATATCAATGCGATCCAGAATATCCTGCCACACCGTTACCCTTTTCTGCTGATCGATAAAATCGTCGAGTTCAAGCTCGATGAAAAAATCGTTTCTATCAAGAATGTTACCATGAACGAACCGTTCTTCCAGGGACACTTCCCCGGAAATCCCATCATGCCGGGGGTGCTTATTCTTGAAGCGATGGCACAGACCGGCGGGATCATGATGCTGAACGGTAACGACAATATCAGGGACAGTGTCGTGCTTTTCATGGGCATCGACAAGGCCCGCTTCCGCAAACCGGTACTTCCCGGCGATACACTGGTAATCGAAGCAACGATGACCAACAAGCGCAGAAGCGTCTGCCAGTTCGACGGTCGGGCCTATGTCAGGGGCGAACTGGTATGCGAAGCATCCCTCATGGCGACCGTGGTGCCGAAAAACAGCTGACCACCTGCATGCCACCTGCGTCCGTCCCGTTCCGGATAATACACGGTAAAGAGACGGGCGCAGCGTGCCTTTCCACAAGTTATCAACATTTTCCGCCCAAATCCATAAAGCGCGTTAACACTAACAAAACATTATTAAATATAAAGTTAACGCATCAGAAAAGTATCCGGGCAAAAAGAACTGCCAAGTTATCAATATTCTGATGGGGATAACCGGGATATCCGTTTGAAATGAAAGCAGATAAGATCTCTGAACAAATACGGCGATAAAATACGTAAAGAGATGCGTCAGGCTTTATACTCCTCTCCCTTGTGTATTTTCCAGAAACGCACGCAATAGAGCAGGAAAGAATAGAACAGGGTGATGGCGGAAAGGTAGAGGAAAAACTCCTTGACGGGGTATCGGGTAAAGATCGGGAGCGGCCACACCATGGAAATGAACATCATCGAAACAAAACCGACAGCCCATTTGCCGGGCCAGAGCGATGTGGTTACCACCGAATGCTTCAACCGTACATATGCCGCACCGGCAAAAATCAGCACATCGCGGACAACGGCGAAAATAACGAACCAGAGCGGCAGCTGCCCGATCCAGAAAAAATAAACCGCGACGCTTGCAAGACAGAGCTTATCGGCAAGCGGATCGAGAATTTTCCCCATCTCCGAGACATCGTTGGTCCACCTTGCGGCGCGGCCGTCGAACCAGTCGCTCAGCACCGCCACAATCATGATGACGATAGCTATGGTCAGACGCCCTGTATGGAAATAATAGAGAAACCAGGGTATCAGCAGGATCCTCAGGAAACTGAGAAAATTCGGCAGATTGAATATACGGCCTTCCACGTCTGTAGGGTTAATGATTGTGTCGGAATAAATTCTTGCAGCGATCTTGTCTTCTCCGGCGACCGGTCGAAGCTAACGGATGACCATGTGGGGTGACTCCCTGACAAACTGCGACCAGCCGCTGTTTTCCGATCTGGACTTCCTGCCCGTCCCGGGCGGTGCCGGACCTGCGGCCCTCGAAAGGTCGCAGAGGGCTATGCCGAGAGCATCGGTTATATCGTAAGGTTCCGGGGCTGTTTCGAAGCCCAGCATTTTCGTCACCATGAATGCCACCTGCTCCTTTGATGCAGCACCCTTCCCGGTCACGGCAAGTTTTACCTGCCGGGGCGTATATTCGTGCAATTCGAGACCGCTGTTCATGGCAAGTGCGATAACCGCCCCCCTGACCTGACCAAGCTTGAGGGCCGACTGGGCATTCCTGCTGAGAAAAACCGTCTCGAGTGCCGCACATTCAGGCCTGTAAACCCTGATAACTTTTTCCAGCTCCTGATAGATCTTGCCGATCCGGTCGGCATGGCTTTGCATCGATTGAAGCCTCACGACACCGCAGGCAAGCGCAGTTACCTTTCCACCGCAGCTTTTCAGGACGCCGTAACCGGTGTTAAGGCTTCCGGGATCGATCCCGAGAACGACCATAGGCCTAATCGTTTAAGCTGTTCATCGCGTTTTCGCTGATGTCCATGTTGCTGTAAACAGCCTGAACATCATCATTGCTCTCGAGTGCATCGATCAGTTTGATTACCTTGCGGGCCTCTTCAGCTTCAAGCTCGATATAGTTTTCCGGAATGAAGTCAATCCGGGCGTTTTCGTACGCGATGCCTGAAACTTCAAGCGCTTTTTTGACGCCTTCGAGGTCCTTGACATCGCAGATCACGGTATAATAGTTTTCGTCGTCGGTATCAAGGTCTTCAAGACCGGCATCCAGAAGAAGCTCCATAAGCTGGTCCTCGCCGGCGGCACCCTTCGGGACATCGACGCTTCCCTTGCGCTGGAACATCCAGCTGACACTGCCGCTTTCGCCCAGAGTACCGTTGTTGCGGCTCATGATATGGCGCATATCGGCCACCGTCCTGTTACGGTTGTCTGTTGCAGTTTCAACGATGACCGCGATGCCCGCAGGCCCGTAGCCTTCGTAGGTAATCTCGTCGTAACTCACGCCTTCCAGCTCGCCGGTACCTTTCTTGATCGCCCGCTGGATATTGTCCATGGGCATTGAATTCGATCGGGCCGTATCGATGGCAAGACGAAGCCTTGGATTGCCGGATGGATCGCCACCGCCCATTTTTGCCGCTATGGTGATTTCCTTGACAAGTTTTGTGAAGAGATTGCCCCTTTTCTGATCGGTTGCCGCCTTTTTCCTTTTAATGGTGGCCCATTTACTGTGTCCTGACATGATGAAAAAACCGCTTATTTAGGTGATGCAAGGGATGCCCGTCTATGATAATAGATTTATTTTCTTTAAATAAAATCAAATCTGACAGGTAAAGTTACTAACAAGAAAAAATAATGACAAACGTGTTGGTCGCCTACCAGGGGGAACCCGGAGCATACAGCGAAATAGCCGCACTCAGGATCGGGGAGCCGAAACCTTTCGGATCTTTCGAAGAAGTATTCGCCGCAGTTGAAAGCAGACTGGCTGACTATGCGGTCATCCCCATCGAAAACTCTCTTGGCGGCAGCATCCACCAGAATTACGACCTGCTGCTCCAGCACCCGGTCTCGATCGTTGCGGAGACCTTTGTCAAAGTCGAGCATTGCCTGCTCGGCGTTCAGGGGGCAACTGCTGAGAAAGCCGAAAAGGTGCTTTCGCACCCTCAAGCCCTCTCACAATGCCGGAATTTTTTTGCAAACCACAGGTGGCTCAGGGCGGAAGCCGCATACGATACCGCCGGCAGCGCCAAAATGATTGCTGCCGCCAACGAAGCCCGTCACCTGGCTATCGCATCGAAACGGGCGGCAGAGCTTTACGGTCTGGAAATCCTGCAGGAAAACCTTGCCGACGAAGAGTGGAACATCACCAGGTTTTTCTGCATCACCCATGACGTCCCTCCCGCAGCTCCTCCGCTGCAGGCAGGGCTCGACACGTCACGTTACAAGACCTCGATGGTGTTCACGCTGCCGAACATACCGGGCTCACTGTTCAAGGCCCTCGCCACTCTCGCCATGCGCGACATCGACCTCACGAAGATTGAATCGAGGCCGTTCAGGAAAAAAGCGTTCGAATATCTGTTCTATGTAGACTTCATCGGGCACATGGACGACATCAACATCAGCAATGCTCTTGGCCACCTGAGGGAATTCGCCACCATGGTCAAAGTCCTCGGAAGCTATGGAGTGATCGGGGAATGAACGGAAACCAGCTCGCTTTCTTCACGGACACACTCGATGAAGCGTCTGCCGAACGCCTTCAAACTCCTCCGGTAAAACCGGATCTCTTTCTGCTCGACGGCATGGCTATCGTCTACAGGGCGTTTTTCGCCCTGCAGCGGACGGGCATGAAGAACAGGGAGGGAATGCCGACCGGCGCCATATACGGATTTGCCAGTGCGCTGCTGAAAATCCTTGAAACCTACAAACCGCACTATCTCGCCTGTGCCTTCGACAGCCGTGAAAAAACTTTTCGGCACGAACTTTACACAGAGTACAAGGCAAACCGGCCGGCACCTCCCGAAGACCTCATCTGCCAGCTCGAAGCAGTATTCGAACTGCTCGATGCATTCGATATCCCGCTGATCAAATATCCCGGCTTCGAAGCGGACGATCTGATAGGAACGGCTGCGCGTAAATTCGAAGAACAGTGTTCGGTCTATATCGTCACCCCCGACAAGGACCTTTCCCAACTGGTCCACGACGGAACAAAAATCCTCAGACCAGGCAGAAACCAGAACGAACTCGACCTTGTCGGAAGAAAAGAAATCGAAGAACAGTACGGCGTAGGTCCCGAACGGTTCACCGACCTCCTCACGCTCTGCGGCGACACATCGGACAACATAACGGGTGCGAAAGGAATCGGTCCGAAAACTGCTTCAGCCCTGATCGGAAAATACGGGTCCATCGACAACATCTACCGGCACCTCGGTGACATGACACCCAAAGTCCGGCAAAGCCTCTCCGACTTCAAGCCGAACCTCGAACTTGTCAGGACACTGGTGACAATCCGCACGGACATCGATATCGATCTTCCGCTGCATAAGCTCGCCTGCGGGAACCCCGACCGAAGGAAACTGATGCCTCTCCTCGAAAAACTCGAACTGAGAAGCATTGTTTCGAGGGTACAGGCCCTCTATCCCGGGTTCATGAAGCAGTCCCCTGACGAAACCACGTCATCCGAAGAAGTGCCGCAACCGGAAATTTCACCTGCCGGCACACCACAGAAGGAACATATGCCGGTCGATTACACCCTTCTCGGCACTGCGGACGAACTGGAACGCTTCATCACCTCCATCGATGGGGCGGGACGCATCGCGGTCGACACCGAAACCACCAGCCTCGATACCTTCAAGGCCGAGCTCGCGGGCATATCGATCTCAGCCGAAACCGGAAAGGCCGGTTTCGCCTACTTCGGCCCTGGAGCCCTTGACCTGCACAGCACGCTTGAACGCCTCAGACCGCTTCTGGAAAACCCGTCGCTCCCAAAAAGCGGACAGAACCTGAAATACGACATCCTCGTCCTGAAAAAATACGGGATCGAACTCTCCCCCATCGGCTTCGATTCCATGCTTGCAAGCTATGTGCTGAACCCCGAGGAACGGCACAACCTCGACGATCTCGCAGCCCTGCATCTCGGCTACAGAACGACAACTTACGATGAACTGGTAGGAACCGGAAAGCAGAAGCTCCATATTTTCGAGGTCGAACCGCTCAAGCTGAGCGACTATGCCTGTCAGGACGCCGATATCGCCCTCAGGCTCGAAGAGGTTTTCCGCGACAAGCTCGAGAGCGAACAAGAGTTGCTCCGGCTGTGCGAAAACATCGAGTTCCCGCTTGTTTCCGTCCTGGCAGGAATGGAGTACGAAGGGATCTCGATCGACACGGAGCACCTCGAAAAAACATCGGTGACTGTCGGCAGGCAACTCGACCTGCTGAAAGAAAAAATTTACGGCTCCGCCGGGACCACTTTCAACATCGACTCTCCCAAACAGCTCGCGTACATCCTCTTCGAAGTCCTGGGGCTCCCTGCGAAAAAAGCCACCAAAACCGGGTTCTCAACCAATGTCGAAGTGCTCGAGGAACTGGCGCCGCTTCATCCCGTCGCGAGCGACCTGCTCGAATACAGAAGCCTGCAGAAGCTCAAGAGCACCTATTTCGACGCATTGCCCCAGATGATCAATCCTGCCACGGGCAAAGTGCACACCTCCTTCAACCAGCATATCACCGCAACGGGCAGGTTGTCGTCCTCAAACCCAAACCTGCAGAACATTCCCATCCGCACCGCGCTCGGCAAGGAGATTCGAAGGGCTTTCATTCCCTCGCATCCCGACAAATTCCTGCTTTCTGCAGATTATTCGCAGATAGAGCTCAGGATAGCTGCTGAAATTTCGGGCGACCCAAAGCTTATCGAAGCCTTCCGGAACCGTGAGGACATCCATGCTGCCACTGCCAGGGTTATTTTCGGTACCGGCGAAGTAACCCCGGATATGCGACGGAAAGCCAAGGAAGTGAATTTCGGAGTGCTTTACGGAATCATGCCGTTCGGCCTTTCGAAAAGGCTCAATATTCCCCGCGCAGAAGCATCGTCGATCATAGAGACCTACAAATCGAAATACCCCGGACTGTTTCAGGCACTGCACGATATCGTTGAAAACGGCAGAGCGTCAGGGTATGTAAAGACCCTGATCGGCAGACGACGGTATCTGCCGGACCTCAACAGCCGGAACTCGAACATTCGGAGCGCCGCTGAAAGGGCCGCGATGAACACCCCGATACAGGGAACAGCAGCGGATATCATCAAGTGTGCGATGAACCTCTGCAGCGAAAGGTTGAAAGCCGGAAGAATGACATCCTCGATGCTCCTGCAGGTCCATGACGAGCTGCTGTTCGAAACGGACGACAGGGAGAAGGAGATGCTCGACAAGATCGTGAAGGGCGCGATGATCGATGCAGCAGAACAGTGCGGGCTGAAAAACGTCCCTGTGGAAGTGGACACGGGAACAGGAAAAAACTGGCTGGAAGCCCACTAATCGCTCACTTATAAGAAAAAGTTTTTTATATTTTCGCTATTGATGGTTTATTACGCTCTGTCACGATTAACAAATCCGTGTAACGTAAACATATCTGCAATGATCCGATCCACAAACCCCTCCCGTCATAGCGGAAATTCACATCATACACGTTTTTCCCTTGGTTTTGCAGGACCGTTTTTTTTCATGCTCTCCCTGCTTTTCCACCCAGGGATTGCAACTTCCGCAGAAAAGGACCCTGCCCCGAAAAGGACCGCAGAAGGCCTCCTCTCGACAACCGAGGAGATGATCGAAAACCTTATCATCCAGATTGACAACCAGAACGTAAATACCCAGGGACGCCTCGAACTCGCCGACATATCCAACCCGGCCCCACTCTCTGAAAGCATTCCAAACATCAGGCCTCTTGACGGACCGATCACCAGCGAATTCGGAATGAGGGTGCATCCTATCCGGAGAACTGCGCTGTTCCACGCAGGTGTAGATATTTCAGCGAACACGGGTACGAAAGTACTGGCTACCGGTGATGGCGTGATTGCATTCGCCGGCTGGGACGGCGGCTACGGGCAGAAAATCGCGATTGTCCACGGTTACGGGTTCAAAACGGTTTACGCCCATCTTTCCAAACCGCTTGTCCGTGAGGGACAGCACGTGCAGCGCGGCGATATCATAGCCCTTTCCGGCAACACCGGCATGTCGACCGGACCTCACCTCCATTACGAAGTGCTGAAAAACGGCATCAACGTCAATCCCGTAGCTTATTTCGACGGTACACTCGAGAAACTGACGACCCGTAAAAACATACCAGATCACACCGACAACAACTCTTAACCGATATAAAACCGCAGTATGTACTGGAATTTAGATCTCGCCCGTTATATTGCCGATGCTCCATGGCCGGTCACCAAGGATGAACTGATCAATTACGCAAACCGTACCGGAGCACCGCAGCAGGTGATTGACAACCTCAACGACCTGCCCGAAAGTGACGAGCTGTATGAAAGCATCGAGGAAATCTGGCCTGACTACCCCACTGATGAAGATTTCATCTATGGTGATGAAGAACTGTTAACCTAGCCGATCAGCTCCCCCTTATGTTTTTTTTTTAAAAAAAATCCGCGATACAGGGGTAGGAGTTTCCCTTTTTTCCGCATTTTTCGTCATTGTTCTGTTCTGTAGTGGCCTGACCGCTTCTGCAGAACAGGAAACAAAGACCGGCACCCCATTTGTAAGCACCATCAGTTTCAAGGGCAATAAGGCCATAAAGGATGACGAGCTTCGCCAGATCATAAATACATCGGAACCGAACTCGTTCCTTGGCCTCGGACTGTTCGGTTCTGCACCAAAGCCGTACAGTCAGGAAATTTTCGAGAAAGACGTTGCCCTCATAAAAAAACTCTATTCCTTCAAGGGATATTTCTCAGCCCGGATCGATACCACGGTTGTCAGGGAGAACAACGGAAAAAAAATCAGCATCAAACTGACCATCCGTGAAAACAAACCGTCAAGAATAGATTCCCTCCGCTACGAAGGTATCGAACAGCTCTCGGGAGAGGTCCGGAAAAACTACCTGAAAAACAAAAAACTGAAGGTAAGGGATATTTTCTCTGTCGAACACCTCATCGAAGAACGCGACAGGACCGTATCCTTTTTCAGGGATAACGGCTATCTCTTCTTTCAGCAGGACAGCATCCGCATCAAGGTGGATACGTCCGCCACCAATGCAGGGATCCTTTTCAGGGTCAACCTTCCGGGACAGATCGTCAGGTACGGACCGGCGAACGTGATCGTTCACAATCCCGTAAAAAACGATAAAAAGGATATCGTAAAAACATTTTCACGGGATAACATCGAAGGGAAAATCTTCGGTCGGGAAAAAATTTCCCCGAAGCTCATCACATCCTCGATGAAATACAGGCCCGGAAACCTCACCAGCCAGAGCCTCGAACGCCGTACCGTCGAAAACCTCGGAGGTACGGGCATATTTTCTTCGATTTACATCAATCCGGATTCGGTAAAGGCCGGCGAACTGTATACAACGCTTCATCTGGAACCCGCCCCGAAACACCAGTTCGAACCGAAACTGCTTCTCGACAACCGTTACGGCGCCCTGTTTTACGGCGGTTCCCTCGCCTATGAGAACAAAAACCTGTTCGGTGCCGCCGAGCAGCTTCATACATCCATCGAGTACGGTAGACAGGCAGGTTACAGCGACGAGGTCCTTGGCAGCCTGACGCCGGACCAGTACGACAAGATCATCCCCTATGAATTCAGGCTGAAAAGCAGCCTCCTCTTCCCCGTCCTGAAAAACCCGGAAAATTTCTATCTGGCCACAGCTGAAATCGCGAGAACAAAGCAACCGATCCTGCTCTCAAGCCGAAATGCCCTGCTCAGGGGCACATACAGCGCAAAACTGACAAATTCTTCCAGGTTGAATTTCGACTTTTTCGAAGTTGAATTCATCAAACAGGATTCACTCAGGGGGTTCAGGCAGCTCTTCAAAACGGAACTCGCACAAAACATCGGCATCGATCCCGTTGATGCAACGAAGGTCCAGGCTGCAATCGACAGCTTGCTGCAGACCCGTATCGACCAGACCTTCCGCCTGAGGTACAATTATTCCAACCGGCAAAAGGTTGCCCCGGAAAAAACCATCCTCAACTTCGACCTCCTGCTCGAACATGCTGGACTCATTCCCTGGCTCATCGACAACTACGCGGATAAAAAATCCTATGCGGGCTTTTCGGACAGCGACCCCCAGATTTTCGGAACAGCCTATTCGCAGTATATGAAAATCGAGACCGGAATAAGCCTGGCAAAGAACCTTACACCGGACAACCAGATAGCCGGAAGAATTCTCGCAGGGTATATGGTCCCGTGGGGCAAAGCGCAATCCACACCAGAAGAACGGCGTTTCTATTCAGGAGGCTCCAACAGCATGCGCGGATGGCTTTACAATACACTCGGTCCCGGCAGCAGCATAAGCGAAGCTGCCTCTAACTTCGGCGCCGACATCAAGCTTGAAATGAACCTCGAATACCGGATGAAGCTCTTCAAACTCTTCGGACAGCCTTCCGGCATCACGTTCTTCAGCGATATCGGCAATATCTGGGACAGAAGCGGTCCTTACGGCTTCAGCCTGGATTCCCTTGTCAATGATTTCGCCTGGGACGTGGGGGTTGGGTTGCGGCTCGGTTCACCGGTCGGACCGTTCAGGTTCGATTTCGCATGGAAAGTACACGACCCTGCCGAAGCGGACCCGTGGGTGATCAATCGCTGGAAACCGGGCAACTTCACCTTCAGTTTTGGAATTGGCGAAGCTTTTTGATTATTTATTGCCTTCAGTATGAGCCCGCGCCCTGCGGGCCCGCTGTGCGGTAACAATCAAATCAATTACGTACCACCATGCAGGCATCATCCACGCTTATCGCCCCGTCGATCCTTTCGGCCGATTTCACCCGTCTTGCATCATCGATCGAGATTGCCGAAAAGGCAGGCGCTGACTGGATGCACTGCGACGTCATGGATGGAGCCTTCGTGCCTAACATCTCCTTCGGGCCGTTCATCGTCCAGGCGATCGCATCGTGCACGAAAATGGTCATCGACACCCATCTCATGATTGCCGAACCCGACCGTTACATCGAGGATTTCGTCAAAGCCGGGTCGCACCAGATCACGGTGCACCAGGAAGCCTGCTCGCACCTGCACCGTACCGTCCAGTTCATCAGGAGTTTCGGGGTGAAGGCCGGCGTATCCATCAACCCCGCCACACCGGTTTCAACCCTCGAAGCGATCCTGCCGGATCTCGACCTTGTACTCGTCATGTCGGTCAACCCCGGTTTCGGCGGTCAGAAGTTCATCCCGTCAGCAATCGGCAAAATCCGCCAGCTCCACAGCATGCGCATGCAGATGAACCCCTCCATGGTCATCGCGGTTGACGGGGGGGTGACGGAGGAAAACGCCCAGTCCGTCGTGTCCGCAGGCGCAGATGCGCTGATCGCGGGAACGGCGTTCTTCAAGGCAGCAGATCCTGCAGCTACAGCAGCAAGGATAAAAGCTCTTACCAGGTGATTTCCCGAAGTTCGGGACTTGTGTGAAGGCCTTCGCCGATCAGGACCGCGTCAAATGACGCTTCCCGCAGACGGGCGATATCGGCCGCGGCCTTCATACCGCTTTCCGACACGGCGACGACGCCGGAAGGAATGAAAGGCCTGAGGTTCAGGGAGGTTTCGAGCCTGACGGTAAAATCCCGCAGGTCGCGGTTGTTCACGCCGACAATACCGGCACTGCACTCAAGGGCGGTATCGAGCTCCTTGCGGTCATGCACCTCGACAAGGGCATGGAGACCGATTCCACGGGCTGTCTGCAGGTAATCCGAAAGCCGGGGCTTTTCAAGTGCGGCCACGATAAGCAGGATGGCATCGGCACCGATAAGGCGCGAATGGAAAATCTGGGATTCGTCGACAATGAAATCCTTTCGAAGCACCGGCAGCGGGTAAGTTTGCCTCACCATGATGAGGTAATCGTCGGAGCCCTGGAAAAACATGCGGTCGGTAAGCACCGAAAAGGCTGACGCCCCAAGGTCCATATAGCGGCCAGCTATCGCCACCGGATCGAAATCCTCGACGATGACCCCGCGCGACGGGGAAGCTTTTTTCACTTCGGCGATGAGGCGCAACGCGCCGTTGCCACCAGAAACGGCTCCCCTGAAATCCCTCGCGGGCCCGAGCGAGCCGCGGAGTTCTTCGTAACGCCGGAAAGGATTCTCCCTTTTCAGCTTCTGGACTTCGCGCTGTTTTTCTTCGAGTATCCGGGTGAGATAGGTCATACCGTCCTTTCCGCGCCCGCGAGTTCCCTCAGCTCGTTTTCGTATTCTACGATCAGCCTGATATTGTCGAGGAACCAGGGATCGATGCGTGTCGACTGGTAGACCTCATCGACGGTCGCGCCTGCCTGGAATGCGTACCGAAGGTAGAACATCCTGTCCGCTTTCGGGACCTTGATCTTCTCGAGGATGTCCTCCTTTGCGAATTTCTTCTGCTGCGGGGTCATGTCGAGCACATTGATGATATCCTTGCCGTCGCAGCCGAGCCCGGCACGGCCTATTTCGAGGGCGCGCAGGGATTTCTGAAGCGCTTCGCGGAAGTTCCTGCCGAAAGCCATCACTTCGCCGACCGACTTCATCTGTACGCCGAGCTTCGCGTCGACGTTCTTGAATTTCTCGAAATCCCAGCGCGGAACCTTCACGACACAGTAGTCGATAGCCGGTTCGAAGCTTGCCGGGGTGCTCTTGGTAATGTCGTTGAGGATTTCGTCCAGCCTGTACCCGACGGCGAGCTTCGCGGCGACCTTGGCGATCGGGAAGCCGGTTGCCTTCGATGCGAGCGCCGAGCTGCGCGAAACGCGCGGGTTCATTTCGATGACAACGATGCGGCCGTTATCCGGGTTGATGGCGAACTGGATATTGCTGCCGCCGGTTTCGACACCGATCTCGCGGATAATCCTGATGGAAGCGTCCCTGAGCTCCTGGTACTGACGGTCCGTCAGGGTCTGCGCCGGTGCCACGGTAATGCTGTCGCCGGTATGCACGCCCATCGGATCGACGTTCTCGATGGAACAGACGATGATCACGTTGTCCGCAAGGTCGCGGATAACCTCGAGTTCGAACTCCTTCCAGCCGATCAGGCACTCCTCGACAAGCACTTCGCTGATAGGGCTTTCGGCAAGGCCCCTGCGGACCGCTTCGTAATAATCGGCCTTGGTTTCGGCGAAACCGCCGCCTGTGCCGCCGAGCGTGAACGACGGACGAATAACGATCGGAAGCCCGATTTCCTCAAGGGCGTCCCTCGCTTCCTTCTCGTTGCGGACGAAAAAGCCCTTGGCCATTTCGAGGCCTATCTTTTTCATGGCATCGCTGAAAAACTCGCGGTTCTCGGCTTTCCTGATCGCGCGGAGCTTCGCTCCGATAAGTTCGACGCCGTTGCGTTCGAGAACACCCGATTCGGCAAGGCTCACGGCCGTATTCAGCGCCGTCTGTCCGCCCATGGTCGGCAGCAGCGCGTCCGGCATCTCCTTTTCTATGATTTTCTGGACATATTCCGGCGTGATCGGCTCGATATAGGTGGCGTCGGCCAGCTCTATATCGGTCATGATGGTTGCCGGATTGCTGTTCACCAGCACGACGCGGTAACCGTCCTCCTTGAGGGCGCGGCACGCCTGCGTACCGGAATAATCAAATTCACAGGCCTGGCCGATGACGATCGGTCCAGCCCCAATCACTAAAATCGACTTGATATCTTCCCGCTTTGGCACGTTGTTTCCCGGGTTTAATACGTTATAGGCTTTATCGTTCGGTAATGTACAAAATATTCATCGAGTTTCCCCGTTTCAACGGCATTACTCGATAACCTTGATGGAGTCCTGATGAAACCCGCCGGACTCGCGCATGAGCCAGGCCGTCACCTCCTTCGGCTGGGAATTCATGAGCGATATGATCACCATTGAATGGCCTGACCGGGCAAAATCCACGTCATGCAGCGAAGGCACCGCGGGGGAATTGATGTGCGAATGGTAGGAGCCCACGATAACGTAGCCCATCCGCTCGGCTTCCCTCTCGACATCGAGGAATTCCTGGTAGGAAATCTCGAACCCGTGCTCCCTGCCGTAATAGAGGCAGTTCCTGCAGGGCGCCACTTCGTAGACAATATTCTCGATATTGCCCCTGTGGTCGACATTGCGGATGCCGGCAAGAAGGCCGCAGCATTCGTACGGCAGTTCCTGGAAAGCCTGTTCCTGTATGATTTCGAAAGAGCGCCGGAATAACTTCATTGAGCAGTGACAAGCAATAAATTACAGGGCTTTGGCGCCTATATCCTTGCGGCAGTAAGCCCCTTCGAAACTTATTTTCCCTGCAGCCCGGTAGGCCCGGTCGATACTCTCCCTGAGGGTATCACCAAGCGCGGTAACCGAAAATACCCGGCCGCCGGCTGTAATGAGCCTCTCATCCTGAAGTGAGGTTCCGGCATGAAAGACCATGCATTGCGGCATCGAAGCGACAGCTTCATCGATCGAAATTTCCTTGCCATTCTCGTAATGGTCCGGATAACCGCCGGAAGCGATCACCACGGTGGATGCCGATTTGCCGGCGTGCATCTCGAACGGCGTGCCCGCAAGCGATCCGTCGTAGCAGGCTGAGAGGGCCGCTATGAAATCACTCTTCAGGAGCGGAAGCACCACCTGCGTTTCCGGGTCCCCGAGACGGGCATTGTATTCGACCACGGAGGGCTCTCCCTTGTCTATCATGAGCCCGACATAGAGAAAACCCGTATAGGGGTTGCCCTCTTCGGCCATGCCGCGAAGGGTCGGCCGGATAATTCTTTCCTCAACTTTCTTCATGACGTCCGGCGTGACCAGGGGGGCCGGGGCATAAGCGCCCATGCCGCCGGTATTCTTGCCGGTATCGCCGTCGCCGATCCGCTTGTGGTCCTGGGCCGGGAGGAAAAGCCGGTAGGAGGTGCCGTCCGTGAGCAGAAAAACGCTTGCCTCCTCGCCATGCAGAAACTCCTCGATGATGACCTCGTCCGCCGCAGCACCGAAGATGCGCTCTTCGAAAAGATCGCTGGTTGCTGCGTGCGCCTCATCGGCATTCATCGCGATGAAAACTCCCTTGCCTGCGCAGAGGCCGCTCGCTTTGATCACCAGGGGAAAGGTGCCGGTCGATGCCGCTTTTTCGATGTAGGCATCGGCGGCCGATATATCGGTAAAGTGGTGGTATGCCGCCGTAGGAATGCCGTTGCGCTGCATGAACTCCTTCGCGAAGGCCTTGCTCGATTCGAGTCGGGCGGCAGCCTGGGTCGGGCCGATGATTTTTTGTCCCGCGCTGCGGAACAGGTCGACGATGCCGAGCTCAAGAGGATGTTCAGGGCCGACAACAGTCAGTTCGATACCGTTTTTCTCGACAAAATGGAGCAACCCTTCGAGGTCGCTTGACTTCAGCGGCACATTGGCGACCTTTCCGCCCATCAGGGCCGTTCCGCCGTTTCCCGGTGCAACATACACCGTATCGACACGACGACTTTCCGAAACTGCCAGCGCCATGGCATGTTCGCGCGCACCGCTCCCGATAACCAATACTTTCATAACTTCGAACTTCCCCAATGACCGTATTTAACAGTGTGAATTATCGGCATTGTTTGTTACATTGTTTTTTCATATGCCTTTAAAAAAAGCTGAACGGTATTATACTGCAGGATGGATTACATAAGCAATTAATTAATAAAAAAATTCCCGGCAACCGGCACATCCTGATATAGGCAATCAATCCTCCCCCATATGATACTTTTCAACATGAGCCGCAATATCGGCAAACCGCTGGCATGGCGGTGCGGATGTGCGGAGAACAAGAAAATAGCCGACATTTTTTCCGGATTTAATCCGGGTTCCCGAGTAAACGTAAATTTACCTGTTCCCAGCCATGCCTGAACCGTTTTCAATCCTGCTCAAGCCATTCGCCATCCTGTTCCGCTCCTCGGTACAGGTCCGAAACACGCTGTTCGAACGAAAAATTTTCAAGGGATGGAAATCGCCTGTTCCTGTCGTTTCGATCGGGAACATTTCGGCAGGCGGCACAGGGAAAACCCCGCTGGTTGACTGGGTCGTGAAATACTACCTGTCGATCGGCTGCAAACCGGCTATCGTATCGAGAGGGTACCGCAGGGAGTCGAAAGGGGTCCAGCTCGTCTCCGACGGACAGCGGGTGCTGATCAGCAGCAGCCAGTCAGGCGACGAAACCGCGATGCTCGCATGGAACAACCCGGACGCGATCGTCGTTGTCGGCGAGAAAAGAAAAGAAGCGGTCAGCTTCCTCACCCAGTACTTCGCCAAAAGGCTGCCGGCCGTCATCATTCTCGACGACGCGTTCCAGCACCGCCAGATCGCCCGAAACCTCGACATCGCCCTGGTCAATGCGTCCGAACCTGTCCTGAAAGCGAAAATGATTCCTGAAGGGCGCATGAGGGAACCATTGAAAAACATTGCAAGGGCGGACATCATACTGCTCAATAAAATAGGCGAGGACGACCGGGAAAAAACCGACCTGATCCTGAAGAAGCTCGAAAAGACGGGGCGCCCGATTGTGAAAGCCCGCATCAAGACCGGGGAGCTCGTCTGCGTTTCCGGAGATTTCATCCCGACGGAAATACCCTCTTCGAAAGAGCTCAGGGTACTCGCTTTCGCCGGCATCGCTTTCCCGGAAAGCTTCCTGGAAAGCCTGGAAAGCGAAGGCGTAAAAGTCGAGTCCCGCCATTTTTTCCGCGACCACGAACCCTACACCCAGAAAAGGCTGCAGGCGCTCCGCAACGAAGCCGCCGAAAAAGGGCTCAGCCTCATCACCACCGAAAAAGACTATTTTCGCATGCTGGGGCGCCCTGAACTGCTCAGCATCATTACCGCACTGCCCTGCTATTACCTGAAGATCGAAACCGATATTTTCGAAGGGAAGGAAAAGCTGCAGGAGATGCTGCGCGCCGTTGTGGGCAAGAAGTGAACGATCCGGGAACAACTGTTTATCCGGTCATAACCCGGCTGCAGGACCGACAATTTTTTTTATCTCTCCATCCAGCCAGGTCCTGAACTGGGATTCTATAATATCCTTCGTCATCTTTTCGTCGAGCGTCGCGGAAATTTTCCGGTGAAGCTGCACCAGCCCCCAGGTACCCTGTGCGTGGAACAGTCCGCTGTATTCGCCGTCCTGCATGGGCGCGAGGATTTGCTGCAAGTGCGGGCTCAGGCGGCCAATCGGGGCAGGACCTATCATTCCGCCGGTAACCGATTCGCTCCCCTCGGAATACTTCGAGGCTGTTTCCGCGAACGAGCACTCCCCTGCAAGCACCCGGTGCAGCAGCTCTTCGAGCACGTCGCGTTCCTTGTATCGGATGACCGAGAATACGACGCTGTCCCTGAGGTGCTTCTCTTTGAGAAATACCGTAGCGACATGCGGCGCGAACACCCGCTCCTTGAAACGGGCGATCATCAGCGGCCTTGCAAGGTAGAAGCCGACGCGGTCGGCAGGCACACCCTGCTCCTCCAGCTGGCGGCCCATCCTTTCGAGGAAGCCGGGCTCTTTTTCTAGCTCCTTCCGGTATACTTCCGCCAGATCGACTTCGGTATACTTTTCGGCGGCAAGCGCACGGTCAAGCACCAGTTCGCGGACCACCTTCATCCAGAGGTTCCCGATAGAAAGCACAGGGATCACCTCTTCCTGCTGCAGTTCCAGCCTGCCTACCTTCAGCGTTCCGCTCCCCAGTCTCTCTTTACCGGCCATAATACCGCAATGGGTTTACCATGAATAGGATTGTTCCTGGCAGTATAAAACGAAACCGGCGGCAAAGCAACACAAAGCTTTGCAACCGGTTCCATCGTGCTGGAGGACATTTTCGCAAAGAGGTAGCGGGAGCCCTTGCGAACCCGCGGTCCGTAACAACGCCCGTGAGATTTTTCTGCACCCCGACGATCATACGATAAAGCAGGAAAAGGGCAACTTTGCCCGAAAATTCCCGGCATGAAACCGGATTATCGTTCGGTACCGCAACTGTTGGCCGGGGGATAATTTTACCGAACGGTAAAACTACCGCGAACCGTTATCAGGAAATAGGGTAATAAAATTATTACTTCATTGCAAGAATATTTTTTCAGTACTTTAGGCACTTTTTTTGAAGTGTATATTTTATAATATTTTATAGACCCACCATAAATACACGCCTATCACTTCGCATATCACTATAAAAACGCAAACGCAACTCAACAACCTGACTATCTGATAGTACGCCAAAACAACACGGGAAGATTTTTTTCGACTATAAAATTACATCAACACAATCGGAGCAGGTTTCTTCTGAATGGTCAAGGTCCCGGTTTGCCTGCAATTTTCAGATCGATGGAATTTTTTCAGGCAAAAGAAAAAATAAATGCAGAACGCAATGCCGATATTTTGGAAACGGACATTACGATATCCCGGATATTCCTTATGAAAGATGAAGCTTATTCCTTCACGATTTTAGAAATCGCCTTGAACCGGTCACCCTCTGCAATGCGGAGCAGTTCGAAAACAGCCATCTCCGTACTGGTGACGGAAGCCCCGGCTTTTTCGATGCAGCGGATGCCGAGCTGCCTGTTCTCCTCGGTCCTCGAGGATACGGCGTCGGTCACAAGATGGACATTGTACCCGAAATCAAGCAGTTCCACGGCAGTCTGGTAGACACAGACATGCGTCTCGATACCGGCAATGAGGATGTCGTTACGGTTGAACGAACGGAGCTTTTTCATGAAATCGTCCGTTCCGCAGCAGCTGAACGAAAGCTTTTCGACAGGTTCGTTCCCCTCGAGCAGCGCCATGATCGGTTCTATCGTGTGTCCGAGGCCTTTCGGATATTGTTCGGTCACCAGTATCGGCACTTCGAGGACCTGGCAGGCCCTGACCAGTTTTTTGATATTGGTTTCAAGGGCTTCCGGCCCGGAAACGGTATGGGCCAGTTTACCCTGCACATCGATAATCAGGAACAGCGTCTGGTTGGGAGTGATCATAATGCTATGCTCTCTTATAAATTACAATAAAACAACTTCGTGAGGGCCGCCCGCAAGATAGCGAAAATTACATTTATGTAGCATTACCGGTGACCGAATGTCATACAGGTACTTTCCAGGCAATCACATTGAAGGAGTGGCAACCGAAACTAATCAGGCGATGCAGGGCGGGAAGGGGGATCCTGCCATAATGGTCAAGCCTTGATAACTAATAAATTCAGTCATCTGCTGAAGATACATATTTCGTTCTCAACTACACCACACCTCCCGCCAAAAAATCATCCGCGTATTCATGGGAAGTGGGGAATGGGAAACTGAGTACTCAGGACTGAGTTGGAAGTGCCGCAGCAATGAGCAACGAGCAATGAGTTTTTCTGACCTCCAGCCGAAACCCATCACTCATCACTCATCACTCATTGCTCATTGCTCATTGCTCATTGCTCATTGCTCATTGCTCATTGCTCATTGCTCATTGCTCATTGCTCATTGCTCATTGCTCATTGCTCATTGCTCATTGCTCATTGCTCATTGCTCATTGCTCATTGCTCATTGCT
>CAIYPU010000118.1 GCA_903928225.1 uncultured Chlorobiaceae bacterium | reverse complement strand
CGCACCTTTTTCCGAACCACCGC
The DNA here is from genome assembly GCA_903928225.1 of uncultured Chlorobiaceae bacterium. Lineage (GTDB taxonomy): Bacteria > Bacteroidota > Chlorobiia > Chlorobiales > Chlorobiaceae > Chlorobium. The sequence continues at coordinate 2,054 of CAIYPU010000118.1, read as the reverse complement.
CGCAATGGAAACGATCCTGCACATGACCGTTTTCAGATAGGGTTGAGGATCCTCCGGCGTAGCACCTCCCTCCCGCCACATGACCTCGAGAACGTCATCATCGGAAGCTGTATCCGGCAATTTGTAAATCCGCCTGCCTGACGCCGGGTCCGGAACCCATTCGACATCGAAGACAACGACGTTATCTGCAATGAACTTGTACATTGCTGCTCCTCAGAAAATGATATTGCACCATTTGCATTCTTTCTGCATCTCAATCAGGCTCAGAATCAGGGGGAAATCAATAGAGGTGCCCATAAATTGCCTTTCAGAAGATTATTTTCAATATTCCGAACGAAAGAGCCGGAAACGGCCCGCCGAAACCGTAATAATAATATAGTGATTATCTGCTGTTAATGAGCGGATTCAGACGGAGATGCGCCATGAAAAAAATGTGCATCTGTCATGAAAGAAGAGAGTTACTGTGATCGGCCACCTGCGCTTTCGCCACACTTCCCGGCAATCACGTTGCCTGCCTGCGGCCTACGGCAGCAGGAGTTCTCCGGGAACGGCTCCCCTGCTTTCGAAAAGAGCCATCCCATCCCCGGAAGAAAGCAGAACAGAAACTCATCGGACAACTTGAGGCTGGGCCCCGAAACAAGAAGGGTGGGTCCTTCGAGTTTATAGGGAAGCAAAACCAAAATTAAAAACCGGGCAATGGGCGCGATTCAGCCTGCCGATAAACCTTTTATAAGATCGCCGCCGACCCGGCTACGGTATTCTGCTTCTGTTCTGAAACCCCAGGGCCGGGAGTTGCAACCCTGTCAGCACCACCTCATCCGAGCGCCCGGCCGAGATCTTCAAGCAGGTCGTCGCTGTCTTCGATGCCGACGGAAAGCCTGATGACGTTATCGGTAATTCCGGCCGCTTCGCGGTGCTCCCTGTCCATCGAAGCATGGCTCATGGTGGCGGGATGCTCGATAAGCGATTCGACGCCGCCGAGGCTTTCGGCAAGGGAAAACAGCTTCGTGCCGGTAAGCACCCGGTTCACATCGTCGATGGTACCGTTCAGCTCGAAAGAGACCATGCCGCCGAAAATCTTCTGCTGCTTTTTGGCAAGTTCATGCTGAGGATGCGACGGGAGGCCCGGGTAGAACACCTGCCTGACTTTCGGGTGGTTGTAGAGGAACTCCGCAACGGCCTGTGCGTTGCGCTCGTGCTCGCGCATGCGCAGGACAAGGGTCTTGATGCCACGCAGCACCAGCCAGCAGTCGAAAGGCTGGGCGCAGGTGCCGAGCGCGTTGACGGTGAACTTCAGCTTCGCGTCGAGGTCCGGGCTGTTCGAAAGCACCGCGCCGCCGACCACGTCGGAGTGGCCGTTGAGGTACTTTGTGGTGGAGTGCACCACGATATCGGCACCAAGCTCGAACGGCTTCTGCCCGTAAGGCGAAAGGAAGGTGTTGTCCACAATGGTGAGCAATCCGTTTTTTCTGGCCAGATCCGAAACCTCGGCTATATCGACAAGGTTCAGGAGCGGGTTTGACGGGGTTTCCACCCAAACGGCCCTTGTGTTTGGGTTGATATAGGGCAGCAGGTTCAAGGCAGTCTGCAGGTTCACGAAATGGACCCTGATGTTGAAATGCTCCTCCAGGGTTTTCAGGAGCCTCGACGTGCCCCCGTAACAGTCGTCGGTGCAGATGATCTCGTCTCCGGAGTGGAAAATGCTCAGCACGCTGGTGATCGCCGCCATGCCGGTGGTGACCGCAACGGCCGAGGAGCACCCTTCGAGCGCGCAGAGATTGTCCTCGAGCGCCTTGCGTGTCGGATTGCCGCTCCTGGTGTAGTCGAACCCCTTGTGCTTGCCGATGTCCTCGAAGACAAAGGTTGAACTCTGGTAAATCGGTGTCATGATAGCACCGTAAGCCTTGTCGGGTGCAACGCCTGCATGGATCGTGTCGGTCTGGAAACTCATGGATACCTCTCTCGTACATTGATGGTTTATAAAATCAGCTGATCGGCGGAAAACGAAAAACCCCTTCCCTGATGAGCATGGAAGAGGTCTGAGCGAATCTCTG
>CAIYPU010000117.1 GCA_903928225.1 uncultured Chlorobiaceae bacterium | reverse complement strand
GCCCACGGGTAGATGATGCTCGATATCCTGGCGAGCTTGTCGATGCTGATGCCTTTTTCCGGGAAGATGATGGTATCGTTCGGCTTCAGGGCGATAAATGCCGACCGGTCGCCGTACTTGTAAAACTGCTTGAGGTCGATGATGTACGCCTGCTTGCCGCTCGCATCGGGTTTCTGGCGGGCTACCAGCACCTTGTGCAGGTCGGCATTGGGCTTCAGGCCACCGGCGTTTGCCATGATCTCCGAAAAATCGACGTCTTCACGCACGATCATCGGCCCCTGTTTGTTCACCAGCCCGAGCACCTTGATGTACATCAGGATGTTGCCGCTGTCGTCGGTGAAGTACGATTCGGGCGACATCGGATAGTCCGGTCCCGAAAGCGGATTGTAGGACTGCCTCGTGGTCGTTGTCTGCTGAGGCCCGGAGAACACCGCGGTGCTTCCGGAAGACTGGTTGTCGGCAGCCAGTGCTTCAGCTGTCACCAGGGCAAACATGAGAGCGAGACATTGCATTGGCAGCACGATCACCTTCAGATGTTTCAGCATGTTCATCGTTAACCTTCCTGTTTGTTGGATGAAGGATGGGAGAATGTTCCGGTGTTTCCGGACAAGAAAAAAAGCTTCGCTTCCTTCAGTCACATGTGAAGTGATACTGCATGAAAAGCGATTGACACAAAGACATCACGGGAAGCGGGGGCGGAATACTCACGAACCCGGGCCAACCGGTGCAAGCACAGCAATGGTCGCCGAAGCTCTGGTGAACGGAAGGAATCATTCCTTTCCTGCACGGTGCCATCCGGGAAAATGGCGGAAAGGATCGGAGGCAGAACTGCGGGAAAACTACTTGCCGCAACAGTTCATACAGCACCGGATACTTCGGACGCACACGCAAAAGCTACCTAAAAACATGCGTAATTCCAACGAACCGAGCCCACAATGGCTCAAAATTAACAAAACGACAATACAGCCGGCCTTTCGGCAGGAGGTATCGGTTACACCTTCGACATTACAACCAATGTGATTCGGGGGAAAGACATGGGCACTCTCTTTACTTGGCAGAAGGCATTGACAATCCTTCTGCATCAATGGATAATATAGAGAGCGTTTTTTGAAATACAAACCCCGAAAGCGGGAAACGGGTGGCGGAAAACGGGAAAAAATAAAAAAAAAGCGCTTCCCCGTATGTCTTGCGTATTCCCCCGCCCCCAGTCCTCAGTTCTTTCTTCAGTGCTGAGTGCTGAGGTCTCAGGACTCAGGTGGGGAGTGAGCAAGAGTTTCGGGACGTTGTTCAATAGCAGCGATTAGGAATGAGGGAGGGAACTGGAAAGTGGAAAGTGGGTAATGGGAAATGGGTAATGGGGAACTCAGGACTGAGGACTGAGGACTAAGTGGGGAGTGGGTAATGGGGAATGGGTAAAGGGATGTGGGATGTACAGAGCCCCGTAGGGGCGGGATAATGGTAGCCAGGGGTGTAAGCCCCTGGAGAGACAAATAAACAAGAAACGGGTTTCCGGCTTTGCCGGGCTACCGATATGGCGCTCCTCCGGAGCTGAACCCGAATCATTGGGGGGCTGCATGACCCGGGGTTACACCCCGCGCTACCTGTATGCCGCTCCTCCGGAGCTTGAAGCGGTGGGGAGTTGGGTAATGGGGAACTGAGGACTGAGTCCTGAACTCCCCACACCCCATTCCCCCCTCATCGCTCATCGCTCATTGCTCATCGCTCATTGCTCATCGCTATTCCTCCCCCCTCAGTCCTCAGTCCTCAGTCCTCAGTCCTTTCTTCAGTGCTGAGTGCTGAGGTCTCAGGACTCAGGTGGGGAGTGGGGATGTGTCAGTCCTCAGTCCTCAGTCCCCGCTCCCCAATTTTTCTTATATTAGAACATACCCATTACCCATTACCCAGTACCCAGTACCCAGTACCCAAAAACATGCTCCAGCTCAACACCGCATCCGGGATAGCTCTCGGCAACCTCCGCTCCAGGAAAGGATTTCCACCCGCATGGAAAACCTTGGCTGAGCTCGAACAGGTTACGGACCGTGCCGTCGAGGCGTTTCTCGATGAAAGGCTTCAGGCATCGAAGCAGCTCGGCGGAGCGTACCTCCTCGAGGAGCTGGCCGACAGGGCCCTTCGAACCGGGGAACAGGAGCTGATGGACGGCGACCGGCTGAACGAGAGGGAAAAACTCGACCTTGTCAGGGCACTCGACCGGCAGAACTCTTTCATGCAGATCTACCCTACGCTTATCGGGATCGTCCTTCCTTTCGCCCTCGAAGCTGCCAGGCGCAGCGGAAGAGATGCACATGTGCTCGAACTGGCCGGAGGGACCGGAGGGTTCGCGCTTGCGCTTGCCGAAAAAGTGCGCAATGAAGGTTTGCCGGTGCGCATCACCGGCTCCGATATCGTCCCGGCCTATATCGGCGAGGCCGGGAAACAGGCTGAAGACCGGCAGCTTCCGGTGGAGTTCATCCGTCTCGACGCCCTCGATCCCGACGGGTTCGGGAACAATACCGTCGATGCCGATGTGATCGTCGTGTCGCAGAGCCTCCACCATTTCACTCCGGGCCAGATTGCAGTCATGATCGCCCGTTGCGCTCAGCAGTCGCCGGCTGCGTTCATCGGCATCGACGGCTACCGGAGCCTGCTGCTTGCGGCAGGCGTGCCGTTCATCGCAAGCCTGCAGGCGATACCCTCATTTGCGATCGACGGCCTTGTTTCCGCACGCAAGTTCTATTCCGAAACGGAACTGGGCATCATAGCCGAAATCGCTGCCGGCAAAGGCTCCCGCTCCGTTTCCTGTTCGTGGCCCCTCAGCATCCTTTGCGTCCATTTTGGCTCATGACCGGATAACCATTATCTTTCCACTTAATTATCATCTCCCAATCGTCACTAAAAATGATACGCCGATGAAACTTGTAAAACTGCTCGTGGCTGCCGTCGTCCTGCTGGGGCTGATCCAGTTTGTCCCCTACGGCAAAGACCACAACAATCCTCCGATAACAGGCGAACCGAAATGGGATTCGGCCAGGACGAAAGAACTGTTTTCGAGGGCATGCAAGGACTGCCATTCGAACGAGACCGTCTGGCCCTGGTACAGCAGATACGCACCCGTATCGTGGCTTCTCCAGGTCGATGTATCGATAGGCCGCAAGAAATTCAACGTGTCCGAATGGGGCCGTACCGGCAGGAACGAAGGCGATGAAGCCGCCCCTGCGGTCAGGGAAGGCAAGATGCCCCCGTTCTTCTACCTGCCCGCTCACCCTGAAGCCAAGCTGAGCCCGGAAGAAAAGAACGATCTGGCCAAAGGCCTCGCAGCCACCTTCGGTGACAAAGACGCGAAGAAGAAATAGTACTGAGTGCTGAGGACTGAGTGCCTAGAAGTTTTTCTATCCTCAGTCCTCAGCACTTAGTCCTCAGCACTCAACACCCATGCCCACACCCGTCCGCGAAACACAGAACTATCCGCTGCATGCCGCGCTGTTTCTTCTGACGGTCGTGACAACCATGTACGCAGGCACATTCTGGGGCGGGCACCCGGCTGTTATCACCCCCGACCTGCAAAAAGTGCTGAAATCGCTCACATCCGGGATACCCTATTCGTTCTCGCTCCTGCTCTTCCTGACCGTCCACGAGTTCGGGCATTACTTCGCAACCGTCAGTCACCGTATACGGGCTACGCTTCCCTACTACATACCGCTTCCGCCGTTGCCGATGTTCCTGAGCCTCGGCACCATGGGTGCGGTAATCAGGATCAGGGAAAGGATAACCGGGACGAACGCCCTGTTCGATATCGGCATAGCAGG
>CAIYPU010000116.1 GCA_903928225.1 uncultured Chlorobiaceae bacterium | reverse complement strand
TTTGACATGATCCTGAGTATTTTTTCTCCCGGCCTGGCTATGACCATCGACGGCAGGACGAGAATTGAATCGCCCTGCAGCATATGTCGTTTTGCAGGTACTGCGGAAACCAGCGAATCTGCAGAAAAAAACTGTACCGCAGCTGCTGGTGCCGGAAGACCGTATTCGTCGAGCTGGCGCAGCACCCTTTTTTCGTCACGCGTTGCGCTTCCCGCATCCACCTGGACGGTCTCGTTGCCGTTATTGCAGAACGTGACGATGTTCCTTCCGAGGTTGACCGTAACGATAGAGGGCGGTTCCGGCCGAGGGCGGAAAAACGAGGTCCAGAATATCAGGTTGAGGCCGATAAGCACCGATACGGCAAGCGTTCCCCACGCCTTGCAGGAATAAAAATACAGGACCGAACCAAGGGTAACATAGTACATGACGACAGCCAGAAGGTCCGGTTTCAGGGCCAGAGAGGCAAAAGGAAAGCTGCTGAAAAAACCTGCTGAATCAAGCGTCAGCCGGGCAAAAAAGATGGCGCTTTCGGCAAAAAAGGACGCCGCATAAGAAGAGACCAGGTTGACGAGAAGCATCGGCACGAGCGCATACATCAGCAGCGTGGAAAAAAGCACGACAGGAATGTTCGCCGCAAGGCTGACCAGGGAAAACGAACCGAAATAAAAGGCAATGACCGGCGATACCCCAACGACAGCCGCCAGGGTGACGAGAAAACTTTCCTCAAGAAAACGCAACGATTTCCGGACAGCGCCACCCTCCTTTACCATCCCGCTTCCGGAAAGTGAATTGAAAATAAGGATCGAAACAACAGCGCTGTTGGTCATCAGGAACCCCGGGTTCAGGAGGTCGAGCGGCTCGGCCAGGAGTATGAAAACATCGGAAAGGGCAAGCGAGTTCAGGGGAAAGGTTTTCCGTCCCGCAGCCTGCCCGGCGGCAAACACGGCAGCCATGATTGCGGCCCGGTTGACCGACGGCGAATTGCCGGTCACCCTGCTGTAAACAAGGAGAATGAAAAGCACGAGCAGCAGGGCAACCCATCTTCCGGCAGCTGTAGTCTTAAGCCGCTGCAATGCTATATGAACAATCAGAGCGAGCAGCCCGACATTGAATCCGGAAACTGCAAGGATATGAGCAGTCCCGGTAATCTTGAACTCTTTGAAAACCTCTTCGGGAAGGAACTCCTTCTCCCCGGTCAGCACTCCTGCGGCAAGCTGGCGTTCCACCCCGTCCGGCATGAGCTTTCCAAGGCTTTCGGTGATATACCCGCAGACTGGCAGAACGATGAACCGATCAAGCGGACCGAGCCTGGATGGTCCCGTTTTCTGGCAGAGCCAGGGTCCTGCAGCAAAAAGCTGTACCCTGATCCCCTTCATGCGCGCCGCTGCGCGAGGGGAATACTCCCCGCGGTTCGCTGCCGCCGGAACTGCAAGAAGCGAACCCTTCACCCGTACCATATCCCCATATTGAAAACCTGGAGAAGCGTCTGAAAGGTTGCGGATGAAGACATTCGCCCTGTCTTGAAGCCTTATTTTACGGCCCCGGTCAAAAACCTCTTCGACATCGAGCACCATCCCGATCCCTTTTCCGCTCTTTTCGGGACGCACGGCAACCCGGCCGGAAAGAATGACCGTTTTTCCCGTAAAGGAGACCAACCCCGGTGAGGGCGCATAGAAATACCTGAAACAGGCGGAAGACGCGAAAGCGAAACCGATGAACAGGATAGCGCTGAACACGGTGAACATGCGGGGATATGCACCTTTTCTTTTTACCTGCTCATACGCCAGACCGGCAATGAACGCCAGGCCGGCAAGAGTGCAGCCTCCAATCCACCATTCCAGGCCGACCGGAAGGTTTACCCCGCCGATGATCCCCGAGATGGCCGGAACAAGCAGCTTCATGGCAGGATAAGGCGCCAGGGAGAGCTTCCCGGTCACGGCCGGTTGCCCGATATTTTTTATTCCGGGCAAATCATTGTTTTGTATATTCTTTCTTTTTCTGAAGCCTTTAAACATTCTTGCCTGCATGCTTGTCAAAGACATTCTGAACTCAGCCCTTAAACCTGTTTTCAGCTTCGAATTCTTTCCGCCGAAAAAGGACGAGGATTGGGAAAAACTGTTCGATACCATTGCCGCACTCTCCCCTCTCAATCCCTCCTATGTCAGCGTCACCTACGGCGCCGGAGGATCGACACGGTCGAGAACGCATGACCTGGTGACGAGAATTCAGAAACAGACCGGCCTCACGGTGGTTTCGCATCTTACCTGCATCTGCTCCACAGTAGAGGAAACCGGAGCCATCCTGCAGAACTACCTTGACAACGGCATCAACAACGTGCTGGCCCTGAGGGGCGACAAACCCGCTGGAACAGCCACACTCGAAGAGGCGATAAAGGATTTCCCCCATGCAATCGACCTTGTCCGTTTCATTAAAAAGAACTTCCCTGCCATCGGAGTCGGCGTAGCCGGTTTTCCCGAAGGCCATCCTGAAACGCCGAACAGGCTCCAGGAAATCGATTACCTGAAAGCGAAAGTAGATGCGGGTGCCGATTACATCGTAACACAGCTCTTTTTCGACAACCGCGATTTTTTCGATTTCGCGGAGCGCTGCGTCATTGCGGGCATCACCGTTCCGATCATTCCGGGCATCATGCCGATCACCACACGCAAAGGAATGATCAGAATGTCCGAACTTTCACTCGGCTCGAGGTTTCCTGCACCACTCATGAAAAAAGTCCTCGATGCCCCGAACGATGCCGAAGTGGCGGCAATCGGCATCGATTGGGCGACAAGGCAGGTACAGGAACTGATCGACAACCATATACGGGGAATCCACTTCTACACCCTGAACATGGCCGATGCAACCCTGAAAATTTTCAGGAACATCCACGAATAAAATCGCGTTGACCGGGGTTCCTGATATCGCCGATCTTACGCACTTATTACGTATATACATCAGAATCTCAGATAAAAAAAATGCAGCCGAAAAAAGCTGCATTTTTTTTTACGTCCGCAATGGGTGATTTAATGTTTTTCGAAACGTGCCAATGCCTGCATCATGTTCAGGAACTCGGGGTTGGAGTTTTCCAGCACTTTTCCGCAAGAGAAGATCGGATCTTTCAGCACAACACTTGCATGTGCAACGCCCAAATGCTTCGGAATCCTGAAAAAGCTGAATTGTTCCTGAAGCGAGACGTTCCTCAACTTTTCAACAGCAGAGATATCGGCCGTCGTGTCGCTTTCCGAATGGACGGCAAACATCTTTTTCGGAAACGGGAATTTGGGGCTGAAAATGCAGGTAAGAGCCTCGGTTTCCCGGATAAGCCTTGCCAGCTGTGAAGCTCCATCCAGGTCGATGTGATTGTAGCGGTAGGGATTTTCGCCAATCAGCGGCTGATTGTTGTCCAGAAGATCAGCGAGAAAGGTTCTCAGAAGCATTTCTTTCAATTCGCCCGTCAATCCGAAAGGGCCACCGGCAAGATTGAGAGCTGCGGAAAAAAGATAGACGGAACCGTTGACCTTCGGATTGACCGCCCCCATCAGATAACTGAGCGTTCCCCCGGTAGACAGGCCGCCGACAGAGACTTCGGCTGATTTCGATGCGGCAGCGTTTACAGCAAAACTGACATTTGCTTTCCACTCTTCAAGGTCAACGTCTTCCATACCGTCCGGCTCTTTGAGCCCATGGCACTGAAGCAGCGGCATGTAGACATTGTAGCCGAGATTGGAAAAAAAATACTCTCCGATTCCGGTCATGAAATAGGGCGAATCCGACAGTCCGTGCACGAGCACAACGGCTTTCCTGATCCCTTCAGGATGCTCCATGATCCTGGGATAACAGCCATCCCGAACCTTTTCCGGTGAAAAGTAGCTGAAGCGGCCGTAGTAGGCCGACCACTCGTTACTTCTTGCCGTGTCATTACCGGTGGGTAACATGGCCTGTTCCTGAAACAATGTTCTGTAAAACGCCATACAGCTCTATTTATAAAAATTCCTGAAAACTGCCGGGTTGAAAATCAATGTTTTCAGATCCTTCAGAAAACGTCATGCGATCTGCTGGTCACTTTCATTTATTGCGCCGAAAAGCTCAAGTCAACCAGCAATGGTGAAAGCACGAACGAACAATCCGTCAAGATCGGAATAATCTTCAAAACGAAGCTTCGAACCCTTCAGGTATTGTGGTTGCGATCCCGGTTCATCGGGATCGGTCATGGCGTCAAGGCTTCGGAAGAAATTCAGGAGGGTACAGCGCGAAACGGAGAATTCATCGGGGAAAAAAAGCTCAATGAGTGTCTTGTGCGATCATAAACGGGCAAGGCCTGCAGAACAGCGGCACAAAACTGTTCTGCAGGCCCGGCATCATACCTTCAATATGTTCATTTATTGTCCTTTACCTCTTCGAGCACGAAGAGCAGCTGCCCCTGCCTGACCATCTGGTTGATCTTCACCGGTATTTCGGTAATCTGGGCGTCATAGGGAGCGAAGATCGCGTTTTCCATCTTCATGGCTTCGAGGTTCGCGATCTCTTCGCCCTTGTGGACGATATCTCCAACCTTGACCGGCCCCCTTTCGGTATTACCGATGCGCCAGACGGTGCCGTTTATCGGCGCACCGATATCCGTCAGGCCTTTTGCCATCCTGATCTCCTCTTTTTTTGCCCTCGGCGTTTCGATCTTGAACACGCGCATCTGGTTGTTCACCTTCATGACCGCGTGGATAATGCCGTCATGTTCCGCGCCGATGGAGACGCGCTCGATGGAATAGGGTACGCCACGGTATTCGAATTCCACCTTGTCGCCGGCTTTCCTCAGGCCAGAGCGCCAGACGTCGGTCGGGAGGACACGCGGCGCGTCTCCGTATTTCTCCCGGAAACGGATGAAGTCGAGCGCATCCTTCGGGTGCATGAGGTAGAGGATGAACTCGTCTTCGCCCGGCACCCGGTCGATCTGTTCAAGCAGGTCCTGCCGCATGCGGCCGAGGTCCTCGTCAGGCAGGGAGTCCAGCGGTGATTCCTCGTGGCGCTGGCGGATTTTCTCCAAGCCATCCTCGCCAAAGGTGCTGGTATAGACCCAATCGGCGGGCCATCCCATGGGAAGCTTTCCGTAACTGCCCATGATGAGGTTCTTGAAATCGCCGGGCGCGGTCCTGAACAGGTGAAGCAGTTCTTCCTGATCTTCAGGGGACATGGCATCGAAATCCTGCTTCTTCTCCTCGACGAAACGGGAGAGAAGCTGAATCACATGGTTTACCCCGGCCACACCGCGCTCCTTGGCATAATGGTTCACGATACCGCTGGAGGTGACCCAGGTGATCTGGGAACCGGGCGTCACGTCGAAATATTTCACGATCTGATTGTAGAGCGACATCACCTTCAGGATTGCCGGCATGAGGTGCAGGAAACCGCCTTTCTGCGCCTGCTCGAACGAGCTCGGGAAAGCACCTCCGGGCATCCTGTGGGATATGACCCCATGGTCGAAGCCCTTGAACGGTGATTCGGCCCATTCGTAATGGCCGATCCATTCCCGTGCTTTCTGGACGGCGACATCGGCGGAATTGCGGTTGAGATGGACTTTGATGCCCGATTCCTCGAGATAGGAAGCGGCGCTCATGATAGGCGCCTGGCCGTAAAAACGGGTGAGCGAATCCTCCTCGACGTCGACGATTCCCGCGCCGGCCTGGGCTGCGGCAAGAAGCGCCGGAAGGGCGAGGCCGTCGGTAGCGTGGCGGTGGTACTGGAGCACGAGGTCAGGATAGGCCTGCTTGATGGCATCGAAAAGTGAGTGAATGCGTTTCGGGCTGCCGACACCGGCCATGTCCTTGACGCAGAGGATAATTTCGTCGGTCCCGCCGCAGAGGCTGACGATATCCCTGACAAGCCCGAGATAGTAGTCATTGGTCGTCCAGTCCGCCTGGGTGAAGGATATGGCCGGCTGGAAAAGGCGGCCCCGCTTCATGACGATTTCCGCGACGGTCCGCATGTTGCGAACGTCGTTGAGGAACGAAAAACATCTCCAGACATCGATATCGACCCGCGAAATCACGTGTTCGATGATGTTTTTCGGATACGGACGGTACCCCCAGAGGTTCGTTTCGCGCACGAGCGTCTGCAGGAGCACGTTCGGCATCTTCTCCCTGAGCAGCGCGATTTCCTCGAACGGGCTTTCACGGCGGTTCATGATCCCGACATGCCACCTCGCGCCTCCGTGGCATTCCGAACTGAAGAGCCCCATCTCATTGTAGTTTGACGCGAGGGTGCTGAGATCGCGCATGCGGAGCCGGTTTTTATAGTCCGACTGCCCGGCATCCCTCATTCCGGTGGATGTAAGGGCTATGGCGCCAAGGTTGCGCACGCTGTTGACGATCTCTTTCGGGGTCATCCCCGGTTTTGCAAATACGGAATCGGTCATATCGGTTAAATCCAGTTCGGTGTTCCAAGTGCAGAAATTTCAGCGACATACCTCGCTATTTTGAGCGCTTCCTCCTCGCTGTCGTCCTCAGCGAACTTCGAGACAAGCTCGTCCATATGCTCTTCGATGAAGCGCGTGGAGAAATCGCCGCTGATGAAATCCTCGTGCCGTATGATGCTCAGGAGCAGCGGCGCAAGCGTCTTGACACCCTCGACCCTGAGGTTGCGGCAGAGGATGCTGTCCATTTTCTTGATGGCGGTCTCGCGGTCCGGACCGGTCGTCATCATGAGCATGATCAGCGAATCGTAGTAAGGCGGGATGTCGGATCCCTCGTAGACGCCCTGCGATACCCTGACGCCCGGATAGAGGTTCAGGTGGAGCCGGTTGATGTTGCCGAACGATGGGCTGAAGGTTGCCGGGTCTTCGGCGTTGAGGCGCACTTCGAGAGCCCAGCGGTTGGGATGGATGTCTTCCTGCCGGAATGGAAGCGGTTCTCCCTGCGCGACGTCGAGCATGAGGCTGACGATGTCAACACCGGTTATGAGCTCGGTAATGCCGTGTTCGACCTGCAGACGGGTGTTCACTTCGAGGAAATAGAACTTGCTGGTAACCGAATCGAAAAGGAATTCGACCGTGCCGGCAGACGAATAACCGATCTTCTTCATCAGGCGCACTGCTGTTTCGCAGATGGAACGGCGGACCTCTTCGGTGATGCTTGGTGAAGGAGCTTCCTCTATGATTTTCTGGTTGCGGCGCTGCAAGGTGCACTCGCGCTCGAAGAGGTGGATCACGTTGCCGTGCTGGTCTGCAATGATCTGCACCTCGATGTGGCGTCCTTTCTCGATAAATTTTTCGACGAGCACCTCGTCGCTGCCGAACGATTTTTTCCCTTCCGATTTGGCCTGGGCGAGGGCGTTTTCGATTTCCGCATCGGCGTTGACCTTTACCATGCCCTTGCCGCCGCCACCCGAAGAGGCCTTGATGATGATCGGGAACGCGACATCGTCCTGTTCCATCCAGGAGCGGATTTCATCTGCAGATTTCGGCGAATTGATACCCGGAATGGTCGGAACGTCGGCATCGACGGCGATTTTCTTCGATTCGATCTTGTCGCCCATCATGTGGATGACTTCCGGGCTCGGACCGATCCAGATCAGACCGGCATCCACCACCATTCCGGCGAATTTCGCATTTTCGGAAAGGAACCCCCAGCCGGGATGAACGGCGTTAGCTCCGCTCATACGGGCAGCCTCGAGGATTTTTTCCATGTTCAGGTAGGACTCCACGGGAGGCGCTTCACCGATATGCACCGCGTCGTTCGCCATGAAGACATGGGCCGCCAGGCGGTCCGGCGTGCTGTAAACCGCGGTTGTCGGAATTTTCCTGTCCTGGCAGGTCTGAATGATGCGGACCGCCGGAACGCTTCGGTTCGCGACAAGGACCTTGGTAATTTTTTTATCCATCATGCCTTTGAATGCATTGAAAGTATTCGGAAAAAAAGGTTGCGGTTCATGCCCCGGCCAATCCATAAAAAAACGCACCGGCCGCATCAGCCGGGCCAACCGCTCGACAACCATGTAACCCTGGCTGGCAAAGGCAAACCTGCAGTATGCGTTATCCTTCCGGAAACGGGAACCAGGCCGGGAGCCGGTCCTTATCCAGAGGATTGGCAATTTATGTATGATCCTGGCAGAGAAAAGTCACCACCGATTCG
>CAIYPU010000115.1 GCA_903928225.1 uncultured Chlorobiaceae bacterium | reverse complement strand
TCCGCTTCTCGAGCTCGAAGAAGAGAAGAAGGACAGCGTGGACGATGCAGCAACCGAGTCCGGCCTTCAGGAAAACGACGACATGTTCGATTCTCTCGACAGGTTCAGGAAAAGCTCGCTTACCGAGCATCGTGAAGCCTCCTCGTCCGCTTCCGATGATTATGGGGGCAGGATGAGCTTCACCTACGACAGTGCCCCGAAAGAACGGTTTTTCCAGGCCGTTCAGCATGACAGCCTCAATGAAACCATGCTCAAGCAGCTGGCTCTGCAGGAGGGTATGGGCAGGAGGGAGATACGGATTGCCATGGAAGTTCTTGGTAATCTTGACAGTGACGGATACCTGACGGAAAGGGACGAGGTGATCGTCGACAGTCTCGAACTCGAAGGCATCGAAGTTGGCCGCAAAGAGCTTGAGTCGATCATCCGCAAAATCCGCTATCTCGATCCTCCGGGTATAGCGGCCCGCAACCTGAGGGAACGCCTCATGGTACAGCTGCAGGTCCGTCAGGCCAGGTTCGATGCTGCGATCTTCCACATCGCATCGCTCATCCTCCGGGAACATTTCGACGATTTTCTCAACCGCCGTTTCGAACGCCTGCTCAAAAGGCTTGGAGAGCCTCCCGAAAAGGTCGAGGCGGCAATAAACGCCATAACGAGCCTCGATCCCCATCCCGGCATCTTTCATGATGAAGGTGGGCATTACGTAAGTCCCGATTTCGTCGTAACATATGAAAACGGCGAGCTGACGGCGATCCTCAACGACAGGAGTTCGATGTCAGTCAGGGTGTCCGATCGTTATCAGGACCATCTGAAGAACCGGAAGGGACCCAAAGAGGACAAGCAGTTTATCCGGCAGAACCTTCAGCGTGCCAATGAGTTCATATCCGCAATAGAGACCCGCAGGCAGACGCTCATGAAGGTGATCGAGGCGCTCATGAAGCGGCAGTACGATTTTTTTGTCTTTGGTCCTGCACGTCTCGTGCCGCTCGGCATGAAAACAATCGCCGCCGATACGGGGCTCGATATTTCAACAATCAGCCGTGCCGTCAACAGCAAGTATGTCCAGACGAGGTTCGGCGTTTTCGAACTGAAATATTTTTTCAGCGGCGGGCTTTCGACCGAAGAGGGGGAAGATCTTTCGAGCAAGATCATCCGCCAGTACATCGCGGAAATGATCGGTTCCGAGGACCAGTCTTCACCGTTGAGCGATGACAGCCTGACCGAATTGCTTACGAAAAAAGGTGTGAACATAGCGAGGAGAACTGTAGCAAAATACCGCGAACAAATGCATATTCCAGTTGCAAGACTGAGGAAAAAAATATTTTAAGTACATGAAAAAAGAAGAAAAGCCGATTATCCGGTCCACGACGGTTATCGGTGTGCTCAGGGACGGTTCCGCCGCGCTTGGCAGCGACGGGCAGATGACCCTCGGCAACACGGTGATGAAGCACTCTACCCGTAAAATCAGGAGGCTCTACCAGGGCAGGATCGTTGCGGGCTTTGCAGGTGCCACGGCCGATGCCGTAACGCTTCTCGACCGGTTCGAAGAGAAGCTCGAAGCATTCAACGGCAAGCTCGACAGGGCGGCGGTTGAGCTTGCGAAGGACTGGAGGACCGACAAGTACCTCAGGCGGCTCGAGGCAATGCTTGCCATTGTCAGCAAGGACAGGGCGCTGATCATTTCCGGCACCGGCGACGTGATAGAACCTGAAGACGGCATCGTTGCAATCGGAAGCGGAAGCATGTATGCACTGGCTGCAGCACGTTCGCTCATGAAGCATTCGGCACTCTCTGCACGGGAAATTGTCGAGGAGAGCCTTAAAATCGCTGCCGACATCTGCATCTACACCAACGATCACATCGTGGTCGAAGAGGCCTGAAAAATTTATCCATTCGGTATCGCGGCAAGCCGGTTGAAGACCGGCGCCGCCTGTTTTTCCGGAAACAATCATAAATGTTTTGTAATGAGTAACAACAGTGAAGGGGGACTTCCGTCAGCAACGCCCGTTTCGAGGGCATCCAGAAGCGCGATTGCGGAAGGCAACCTTACGCCCAACCAGATCGTCTCTCTTCTGGACAACTATATCATCGGCCAGAAGGATGCGAAGAAATCCGTCGCCATAGCCCTGCGCAACAGGCTCAGGCGGCAGAATGTGAGCGATGACCTCCGCGATGAGATCATGCCCAACAACATCATCATGATCGGTCCTACCGGCGTCGGGAAAACCGAAATTGCCAGGCGTCTTGCCAAGCTCGCGAAAGCTCCCTTCGTCAAGGTCGAGGCATCGAAATTCACCGAAGTCGGTTACGTAGGGCGGGATGTGGAATCAATGATCCGGGACCTGGTGGACCAGTCGGTCGCGATGGTCAAGAGCGAAAAGACGGAAGAGGTAAGGGAGAAAGCTGTGCAGCTGGTCGAAGACCGTCTGCTCGATATTCTTCTTCCCCCCGTCACTTCAGCTGACGAAGAGCCGGAACAAGAGGATGAAAAAGCCCTTGTCCCTGTAGAAGAAGCTTCCGTGGACCAGTCCGTCGAGATCAACAGGCGCAGCCGTCAGAAAATGCGCGAACGCCTCCGCAGCGGCAAGCTCGAGGAACGTCAGATCGAAATGGACGTCACGAGCGATTCTCCCGGTGGCATGATGCAGATCCTCGGTCCTCTCGGGCAGATGGAGGAGATCGGCGGGATCATGCAGGACCTCATGAGCGGCCTCCCGCGCAAGCGCAAGAAACGGAGGGTTACAATCGCCGAAGCACGGAAGATCCTCGAAAACGAGGAAGTGCAGAAGCTCATCGATATGGACTCGGTCGTGAAGGAAGCGATCAACAAGGTGGAGCAGTCGGGCATCGTTTTCATCGACGAGATCGACAAGATCGCCTCGGCTTCGACCGGCGCCGGAGGCAAGGGGCCCGATGTGAGCAGGGAGGGGGTCCAGCGAGACCTTCTGCCTATTGTCGAAGGCTCGACCGTTGCCACCAAGTACGGTATCGTCAGGACCGACCATGTGCTGTTTATCGCATCGGGTGCCTTCCATGTCGCCAAGCCGTCGGACCTCATTCCCGAGCTGCAGGGCCGTTTTCCCATCAGGGTGGAACTGAAGAGCCTGACGGAGGAAGATTTTTTCCTGATCCTCACGCAGCCCAACAATGCGCTGATCAAACAATATACGGCGCTTCTGGCGACCGAAGGGGTAAGGCTTTCATTCACTGACGGTGCCATCCGCCAGATCGCGAGGATAGCTGCAAGGGTGAACGAAACCGTTGAAAATATCGGGGCAAGGCGCCTGCATACCATCATGACGAGCCTGCTCGAGGAACTGATGTTCAACATTCCGGAAAATTATCCGGACGAACACCTGGAAATCGATGAAGATATGGTCAGGGACAGGCTGAACCATGTGGCCGAGGACAGGGACCTCAGCCGGTATATCCTGTAACGCGTTTTCAAACAACCAGGGAATGGGCCGGACACTGGGCCGGCCGGGGGAACTGAAACATGAGTAAGACCTCTATACTTGTACTCAACGGGCCAAACCTTTCACGGCTCGGAAAAAGGGAGCCTGAAATTTACGGCCACCAGACCCTTGAAGACATCAACCGGGAACTGTCCGTCAGTTTCCCTGATATTTCCTTCGAGTTTTTCCAGAGCGAACATGAGGGAGCCCTGACAGAAAAACTGTTCGAAGCTGAAGACCGCGGTTCATTCAAGGGCGTTGTGCTCAATGCGGGCGCGTTCACCCATTACTCTATAGCTCTCCGGGATGCCATAAGCGCCGTGAAGCTGCCCGTGATCGAGGTGCATCTTTCGAATGTCCATGCACGGGAACCGTTCAGGCGTACCTCGGTCATTTCCGAAGTGTGTTCGGGGGTCATCAGCGGTTTCGGTGCCGGAAGCTACCATCTCGGCGTAAGGGCGCTCCTCGGTGAAGGCTGAAAGGGAAAATGGCCTTCACCGATACTATTCGTTCTCCAGTTTTTTCAGCAGGGTGCGCATTTCGACGATACGCCTGCGGTCGCTCGGGAAAAGTACCGGTTTTTCCAGCCCTGACATCAGAAATGATACGGCTTCCTGCTTCCAGGCGGTATCGAGGCAGAGAAGCGCCAGTTCATGGAAGTTCCTGATGATCCTCGGATCGATACTCATTGCTTTCCCTTTCGTTACCTGAACCAGATGGAGCCTGGATATTTTGCGCTGAGCTTCGAGTCGAGACCGAGCCAGTGACCGGAAGGCAGGACCATCATGAGGATTGAAAAGACCATGAATGGCGGCAGGGTGAGATTGTAGTAACCGCCTGCAGCAAAATTCAGCACCAGGAAAAGCGCAAATGCGGCATTTGCCCGTGTAGCGAACCCCAGGGCAAGGCATACGCCGATGATGAGCTCGCCGATCGTGACGATCCAGGCGATGGGCAGGGCAAGGGGAATTGCGAAATATTCGAGGTAGAGCGCCTGAAAAGAACCTGGAGGGAGTTCGGAAAACCGTTGGGTGAAATAGTTGTGCATGAGGTCTGTCCATAGCCATCCTTTCATGAGCTTGAAAACAAACCCGTAAAGGAAAAAAATCACGAATACGTAACGCAGAAGGAGAAAAAGGATGATCCCTGCCGCTTTCAGCGGTGATTGCCTGATGGAGGATCCGTTCAGTTGAAATGCTGTCATGGCTTTAAGAAAGGATTGTGTGATTGCATCAATAACCTCGAATGAACTATTGCAAATATAAGCAAATAAGAAAAAGCATGGAAACTTCAAGTGATGCCGGGCGGCTTTACAGGAGGTTCTGCGGGTCGACATCGATAGTGAGGGATACGCCCTCTTTTCTGAAGTGCTGCATGATATCTTCGCCCATCTGCCGGGTGAAGACAGCAGAGAGCTTTCCCTCGAAAAGTTTCAGAAGCAGGTGGTAGCGGAACCGGCCCCGCAATCTCGGTATGCCTGCGGGGGCCGGGCCGAGCAGGGAGGCTTTTCCTGGAGCGAGATGATGTTCGAGGATTTCCCGGCAGGCAAACGCAGCCATTTCTGCCGGAGGTTCATCCTTGCAGCTGAATTCGAATTTTATGAGGCGTGCAGAAGGAGGGTAGTGCAGGCTTTCCCTGACAGTCTTTTCCCTTGCGAAAAACTCTTCATAGCTGCCATGCAGGAGTGCCTGGAAAACATCGTTTTCGGTATTGTAAACCTGGAGGTACACTTCTCCGGGTTTTTTCGACCTTCCTGCCCTTCCTGCCACCTGCGTCAAAAGGGAAAAAATCCTTTCCGACGCCCTGAAATCGGGAATGTTGAGACCTATATCGGCAAGGAGCACGCCTGCCATGGTAACGGCAGGGAAGTCAAGTCCCTTGGCTACCATCTGCGTTCCGAGCAGGATGCCGGCCTTTCCGTCACGGAACTCGCTGAGAATCTTTCCATGAGATCCTTTCCTTGTGGTGGTGTCCACATCCATCCTCAGGATGTTTTCACCGGGAAAAAGCGCCTTGAGCTCTTCTTCGATGCGTTCGGTGCCGCTCCCCCTGTAGAAAATCTCAGGCGATGCGCATTTTTCGCAGGTTGCCGAGTATCCGACGGTATGGCCGCAGTAATGGCAGCGGAGATGCTGACGGGAAGCGTGGTAGACAAGGGGAATGTTGCAGAATCGGCAGAGCGGTATATGACCGCAGGATAGACAGAAGATGCTTCCAGAATAACCTCGCCTGTTCTGCAGCAGGATGACCTGTTCTTTTTTTTCGAGCCTTTTTGCCATCTGCCGGTAGAGCAGGTCGGAAATCGACGGGGAGGCCTTCGGGCTGTCTTTCATACTGATCAGCCTGATCTTTGGCATTGTCGCGCCGTCGATCCTTTCCTGCAGCCGGATAAGAGAATATTTACCGCTGAGCGCGTTGCTGTAGGATTCAAAGGAAGGGGTTGCGGATCCCAGCACGCAGACTGCACGGCTGCAGAGCGCTCTCATGACGGCCGTATCCCTCGCATGATATCGGGGGTTCCTGTCCTGTTTGTAAGCTCCGTCGTGTTCTTCGTCCACAATGATCGCGCCGAGGTTTTCGAGCGGGGCGAAAACAGTCGAACGAGCGCCAAGGGCAATTCTGGTCTTTCCGCTGCGGAGGCTGTGCCACGCATCGAACTTTTCCTGGTCGCTCATCGCGCTGTGCATGATGGTGATATCGTCATGGAAACATTCCCTGAAACGGCCCGCAGTCTGGGGTGTCAGGGATATTTCCGGCACCAGGATGATAGCCGTCCTTCCCGAGGCCACGACTGCTTTGAGAAGCTCTATGTAGACCAGGGTCTTTCCGCTTCCTGTTACGCCGTGCAGCAGGAAGGTCCTGTAATCGTTTTTCTCCACGGCGGCGCTGAGCTGTTCAATGATTTCAAGCTGTGCTGCCGTAGGTGTTTTCGGAGGGCCTGAAGGTTCTGAAAAGCCTGTCCTGAAATTGCTGTTCACATCTCGCAGGAGTTTTTCGACCAGGCCTTTTCCGACAAGCGACTG
Organism: uncultured Chlorobiaceae bacterium; assembly: GCA_903928225.1. GTDB lineage: Bacteria > Bacteroidota > Chlorobiia > Chlorobiales > Chlorobiaceae > Chlorobium. The sequence goes on along the minus strand of CAIYPU010000115.1, from coordinate 8,129 downwards.
CAGGACTTCCCTCGATATTCCCTCGAGTTCCGATATTTCGGCTTCATGTCCAATGGCGGCGAGTTTTATAACCGCGTCAAGCTGCTTCGGTGCGCCAGAAAGTGTTTTTAACAAATCTTCGACCGGATGCGAGGACAGCTTGTATACCGTTTTCTGTTTCGGCGATTTCGACGAAAATTTTTTCGAAAGGGTAACATAGCCGCCCCGTTCGAGTTCGTTGATCGCCTGGTAGAGGTGCTTTTTTCCGAGCCTCTTCCGGAGCTGGCTGACGGTAAGCTTTTTTCCCCCGGCAAGAAGGGCCATGATGGAGCGGCGCAGTGCCGTGTTGACGATTTTCTGGTTCTGCGCGTTGAGCTCGAAGCTTTTCAGCCCGACGACGTCATCGACGGTTGTCCTGACTGCAGCCGGAACCAGGGCGTTGATGGTGTCGATATGCCGTGTGAGGTAGTAATCTGCCATCCATTCGGCCAGCATCCGCAGAGATCCGTTCAGGACAGGCGCTCCGTCATAGAGCAGATCTGCGATTTCCGCACCGCCATGAACGTCCTGGTTTTCAGGTGTGACGGCAATGACATGCCCGGGGTAGAGCGAGGCGTTTGTTTTGCCTGCGGAAAGCAATACCATGCTTCCGGGGCCGATGTGTTCCGAAAGTACCAAGGGGACCTCGAGAAAGAAAGGTTCACCTTTCCGGATTTTTTCTGATATGATCCTGGCGAACATTTGAACGAATGAAAAAAAGCCAGTGGGCCCACTGGCTTTTTTCCTGATTCTGGTTTAGTGGGCGATGCTCAGGCGCCAAGCACCCCGAGGATACTGTCACGGATTTCTTCCACCTTGCCGGTGCCCCTGATGGTGCTGTAACGGAGATTGCATGATGAACCGTTCATCGAGATCGCCTTGTAGAAACCGATCAGCGGTTCTGTCTGTTCGTGGTAGATATGCAGACGTTTCTTAACGGTTTCTTCCCTGTCGTCATCTCTCTGGATCAGAGGTTCTCCGGTCTCATCGTCGATATCCGGAGTTTTCGGAGGATTGAACACCACATGGTAGGTCCTTCCCGAAGACAGATGGACCCGGCGTCCGCTCATCCTTTCGACGATTTCACTGTCAGCTACATCGATTTCGACGACATGGTCGATATTGATGCCATCATTCTGCATCGCTTCCGCCTGGGCAAGGGTGCGCGGAAAGCCGTCGAAGAGGAACCCTTTTTCACAGTCAGGTTCGGAAAGCCTCTCCTTGACGAGACCGATAATGATATCGTCCGAGACCAGCTGCCCGGCATCCATTACCTTCTTGGCCGCAATCCCAAGGGGGGTTCCGGCCTTTACCGCCGCCCGAAGCATGTCCCCGGTGGAAATCTGCGGGATACCGAGGGCTTTGGATACAAAGTTGGACTGTGTACCTTTTCCTGAGCCGGGGGCTCCGAGTAGAATAATTCTCATCAAACTGCTCTGATTAAATGGTTTTTTTTGGGGTAATGATCGTGATTTTCGGTTTGATCGGTTTTATTTCTGCTGCGCCGTTAGCCGCTGGTTCAGCAGCAGACAGGGTCGCTTCAGCTTTTTCCGGCATCGGGGCCGGTTCCGGCGCGGTTTCTTTTTTTGCTGCGGTCTTGAGCTGAATGGTCTGGGCGGGTTTTTTCTTGAATTCGATCGGTTTGGACTTCGCGCTGCCTGCGGGTTTCTTGTCGTTCTGAATTTTAGCTGAATCGAAAATTTCCTGGAATGCGACTCCCGTATCCCTCGTATGTAAAACACGGTGCAGGTAATCCTCTTCATTGAGGCGCTTCGACCTGAATTCGTGGTCCATGGCGCTGAGGATCATCCTGATGACCCGCCTGCTTTCACCAAGGTCTCCCTTTGAATCGATCTGGGTAACCGCCTTCGCATTGACTGTCGTTACAGGCTTGCCGTCGCGGTCGATCTCTTCGAACAATCCGAACGTTACCTCGACGACCATGCCGAGCAGGGCAAAAGAGCTTACCTGCGCACGGACTGAAGTCATGCCGCCGACTGCTGTTTTTTCACCTTTGAGGGTCCAGCCGACCCAGCGTTCGATCTTGTCGACGACATATTTTGAGAGCTCTGCTGCAGGCATGTCGAACCTTCTGACTTTCAGTTCGCTGAAAACCGGTTTTTCCGAAGTATGCGTCGCATTGCTGGTCAGGCCGTGATAAGCTTTTTCAAACTCGCTTCTGAATGGGATGAAATCGAACAAATCCATGGTTCTTGGGCCGGTTAAAGATTTTTGCGGTTGTATTCACCGGACGTCGCCAGTTGTCCGCATGCCGCATTTATGGTTGTTCCGTAACTTTTTCTCACCGTGACATGAATGCCGGAATCCATGAGATAACGGGTGAACATGTCCTTCGTTGCCCTGTTGACAGGGCTGAACTTTATATTAATGTTTGCGTTGTAATCAATCAAATTAATTTTACATAAAAAGGTTTTTGCGAACCCTGCAAGGAGTCTGGCGTCCTCGGGAGTGTCGTTGACGCCTTCGAGCAGCATGTAGACGAGCGTGACCGGCAGTCCCGTTAGGAAGACATATTCCGAAAGGGCGGCCTGGAGCTCCATGAGCGGGTAGCGTGAGGCAGCTACGGGCATGAGCGCGAGGCGTTTGTCCTGCCGGGCGGCGTGCAGCGAAACAGCAAGCTTTGTTTTGAGTCCGGATTTTGCGAGCCTGATAATTTCCGGGATGATGCCGACCGTCGAAATGGTTATTTTCCGCTGGGAGAGGTTCAGACTGTAACTCCTGCGGCTTAGGTTTTCGACCGCCTCAATGACGTTTTCCGTATTCAGGAGGGGTTCTCCCATGCCCATGAAAACGACGTTGGTGATCCCCTCACCGGATTTTTTTGCTGTCGCAAGCCGGTTGAGCTCATGGACCTGGGAGGTGATTTCTCCGCCGCTGAGGTTCCTGTGCAGCCCCATGCCTCCTGTTGCACAAAAGGTGCATTGCAGGGGACACCCCGCCTGTGATGAGACGCAGGCGGTCATGCGGTCTCCGGAGGCTATCAGTACCGATTCGATCGCTTCGCCGTCCGGGAGGCTCAGCATGATTTTTTCCGTCGGGTAGTCGCAGGTTTCTTCAACAGTGTGATGATGTGCGATTATCTGAGGTCTCAGGAGGGAAAACTCCAACGCGAGCTTTTCGCGCAATGGCTGAGGAAGCGTGGTCATTTCACTGAAGCCCTTCGCGTTGCGGCTGAATATCCACTGGTGCAACTGCTTTGCCCTGTATGCCTGTTCCCCGAAGGAACGAAGGGTAGCCTCGAGTTCCTTCAGGGAGAGATCGGTTATGTTGGGTAGCGTAGGGGTCATCGGAAACAGCATTCCCGGCCGGTCCGGGATAAACCGGCAACAACCCCGTTTGCATCGTATTGCGGGATGATTGCCAACTTTTTGTCGAACTGTTCCATCAGGAATTGAAACTGCCCGAATGGAATTTTTTCACTGAAAATAAACATAAATGGTAATCTGTGAACGGTTAAATCGGGGTAAAAGGTTTCTGAAATGGTCTGCAAATGTTTTAGCTTTCGAATTGTACCGGACATTCCTTTCCATATGTCGGCACAGGAACCGGATTCCTGAAGGCGGCAATCCATTTCGGGTTTTACGTATCAGTGAAAAAAGCATAGATTAAGCACAATATTTCTGTTAAAGTTACTGCACCCCAATGATACTACCCGAGCGTGGCCGGACACTCAGAAACGATGAATGGACCCCATTGATCGATATGCTGCTTGATGCGCAGCATGTCGTCATCACGACCCATGAAAACTCCGACGGTGACGGTCTGGGCAGCGAAGTCGCGCTTGCGCTGGTCCTGAAATCCCTGGGCAAGGAGGTTTCGATCGTCAACCCTACTGAAGTTCCTCCCAACTACCAGTTCCTGAAGGGCCTTTACGGCATCACACATTTCAATCCGAGGAGCGAGGAGGAGATCCAGGACCTCTCGCTGAGCGATGTCTGTATCCTGCTCGATGCGAACCTCCGCGACCGGATGGGACCGCTCTGGCCGCATGTGAGCTTTTCTAGGGAGATCGGAAGGATGAAGGTGCTCTGCATCGACCACCACCTCGAACCGGATGATTTTGCCGACGTCATGGTCTGTGAAAGTTACGCGTCTTCGGCAGGCGAGCTGGTCTACGATCTAGTCAACGCTCTTGGCGAACGTCTCTCACGGGAGTTGATCTCTCCGAAGGTTGCCGAGGCGCTGTATGTAGCCATCATGACCGACACCGGATCATTCCGTTTTCCGAAAACCAGTCCTTATGTCTACGGCATTGCGGGTGATCTGGTCGGCAAAGGGGCGGACCCGTCGGAGATATACGACAGGATCTACAACTCGCTGACACCGTCGGCGCTGAAGCTTCTCGGTGCGGCGCTCAGTTCGATCGCGATTCTTGACGATGGACTGATCTCCTGGCTTTTCATCTCGCAGCAGATGATCAGGGATACCGGCAGCAAAATGTTCGATACCGATCTCATCATCCGCTATCTCCTGAGCGTGCCATCGGTCAAAATAGCTGTCCTGATTGTCGAGATGCCCGACGGACGAACAAAGGCGAGCTTCCGCTCCCGCGGACGGATATTTGTCAACCAGCTTGCCAAAAAATATGGAGGCGGAGGGCATATGAATGCGGCCGGGTGCCTGTTCCAGTTTGCTTCGGACAAGGCGCGAAAGGTCCTGCTCGATGACGTGAGGCTTTTTCTCAAAGAACAATAACTTCTGTAAGAACAGTTCTGATCAATTCCTGCAACGGATTTTACCCGAAGGATGGTATTCCGTATGAAAGGATAACTTACATATACAGACAACGGAAAGACCATTACCATCATGAAAATATCGGTTACTTCGGCAGGTATTGAAAGAATTGCGGCGGACCTTCTTGTCCTGCCCTTTACCAGGGCTTTGCTGGAAAAAGATGCGGAAAAATCGCTCATGGAACTCGGGTGCGATCCAGGGGTGCTCAAGGATTTCAAAGCCGATGCCGGTGAAACCGTCGTTCTCTACGGTTCGGGCAAAAAAATTGCCGCACAGCGCATCGCGCTGCTTGGCCTCGGTGACGGAAAGAACCTCGACGACTGGCGAAAAGCCTCGATTTCGATTGGTTCAAAGACGGTTGACATGCAGATTGCCAGGATTTGTGTCGATTTTACGCAGATCACCGGTATTGCGGAATCTTTAGGCTATGCTCCGCTGCAGCTTTCTTCGCTTTTCCTTCAGGGATCCCTTGCAGGTTCTTACCGTTTCGATCGTCTGAAGAGCGGGAAACTGGATAAGATCGATAAAAAGAAATCCTCAAAAAAGCCAAAGGAGATTGCAGAACTGGTATTGAGGACCGGAAGGGATATCGCCGGTCTGGTCGAAAAAGGCGCTGCCGAGGGAATGGTGGTTGGTTCGAGCCGGAATGGCGCCAGAGATCTTGTCAATCTTCCGGGCAACCTCCTCGAGGCTGAAGATATTGCGAAAGCTGCAAAGGAATCCGGTAAAAAACATGGTTTCGACGTTACTGTATTCAACAGGAAGGAGATCCAGTCTCTCGGCATGGGCGGCCTGCTTTCGGTCAACAAAGGCAGTTTTCATCCTCCGACGTTCACCATACTCGACTACAAGCCCAAAACAAAGACCAAAAAAGTCGTTGTGCTTGTGGGGAAAGGAGTGACATTCGATTCCGGCGGCATCTCGCTCAAACCGGCGGAAGGCATGGGTGAGATGAAATCCGACATGTCGGGTGCAGCCTGCGTTATCGGCGCCCTTGAAGCTGCAGCCAGGCTCGCACTGCCGGTACATGTCATCGGCGTCATTCCCGCGACCGACAATATGCCGAGCGGAACGGCCATGAAGCCCGGTGACGTTATCACGACCTATTCGGGCATCACGGTCGAAGTTGGAAATACCGATGCCGAAGGGCGCCTGATCCTTGCTGATGCGCTCAGCTATGCCGTCGAGAAATTCAAGCCGGACGTCGTTATCGATTTCGCAACGCTAACCGGCGCATGCATCGTTGCGCTCGGTTACTCCGTAGCCGGCCTGTTCAGCAATGACGACAGGCTTGCCGGGGAGATTGCCGAGGCCGGCGACCTTTCTGGAGAGAAAGTCTGGAGGATGCCGCTCTGGGACCTCTATGCCGAGCAGATAAAATCCGATGTCGCCGATGTCAGCAATACCGGTGGAAGGGGGGCCGGATCCGTAACGGCGGCGAAATTCCTCGAAAAATTCATTGCGGGCCACGAGCATTGGGCCCATATCGATATAGCCGGGCCGGCTTTCGGTACCAAAAATACAGGCAAGACCAGCGGCGGGACAGGTTTCGGCGTGGGCCTCGTTATCGAGTTGCTTAAAAAGTGGAGCTGAATTCCCATTCTTCCGGACCTATGCCAGGTAAATGCAGTTGGGGGCAACAAACAACTATTTCATCATGAGCGAAGTATCGCAAAACCCGGTCGTGATTATTCCTGGTGTTCTGTTCTGGGATTCCCTCTACAGTACCATGAAAGATGTTTTCGCCGGTTACCTGCCTGCCGACAGGATTGCAATAGCCCCTGTAAACCTCGCCGACTGGATCGGTTTTCCGCCCTCCCCGGAAAAGTCCACCAACAGGGTCATGAAGGCGCTCGATAAAACCGTCAGGGAGATGGAGCGCAAATTTCCCGGCGAGCCTGTTACCATCGTCGCTCACAGCGGCGGTGGTACCGTTGCCATGATATACCTGCTTGAGCAGCCTTTCCTGGGTGATGTTTACCACTCAGGGCGTGTCGTTGAAAAGCTCATTACGCTCGGGACGCCGTTTCATACCCACGAGCATTATGCGAAGATAAAGACGGATTTTATATTTAAGCATCTTCGTGCTGATTTTTTCCGGCGTTGCCGTGTTGTTTCTGTTGTCAGTAATAAGTATCATGGCAATTTCGAAGGAAGTTTTATCGAGAAAATGTGTTTTCATTTTTACAGGAATGTCCAGGCTGACGGCAATGTTGCCGGCGATGGCATTGTTCCCGCCGAAAGCTGCTTTCTCGAAGGTGCTGAAAATGTTACTATACCGGATGCTGAGCATCTTCCAACCCCACATACCAGATGGTATGGCACAAAAGAAGGGATCGAACAATGGATTCACTATTTGTGATTGATAAACGATCGAGGGCCGCGGGAATTTTCCTCATGGCGTTTCTTCTGGTCCTGTCGGCATGTTCTCCTGAAAAACCCAAGAGCGATCCCCGTCAGGAACAGATGGAGTCGATGCTTGCGATCCTTGCACAGGTACAGAAAAACCTTGGGAGGATCCAGCAGAAAGAGGCTGTCGTGGAAAGGTTGTCCACCGGTGTCGAAAACCGGCAGTCGAACAATATTTCCCAGATAGGAAAGGATATCGATGCAGGCATCAGGTTCATCGACTCAACCCTGGCAGCAAGCAAGAACCTCATCCAGAAGCTCGAGGAGGAGAACCGTTCGTCAGCTTACAAGGTCGCCTCCCTCGACCGCCTTGTTTCTGAAATGAAAGCGGCGATCAACACCAAGGATGGAGAGGTTTCGAACCTGAAAGGCCAGGTGCAGAAGCTCAACAAACAGGTTTCATCCCTGCGCTCGACGGTCGATGTCCTTGATGAATATATCCAGGGCCAGGAATCTCAACTCTATACCGCCTACTATATTGTTGGTACCTTTGATGACCTGGTTTCCAGAGGGGTGCTTGTAAAAGGCAATCCTTTCGGAAAATTCTTCGGCACCGAATACCGTCTTGCGCCTGACTTTAACATCAGACAGTTCAACAAGGTTGATATTACCGAAACCAGGGATATTTTCTTTAACAGGCCATTGAAAGATCTGAGGATAATCACTCCCCATACGGCCGGTTCATACGAACTTGTCGGAGGCAAGACTTCATCGATACTGCTTATCCGTGACGAAACCATGTTCTGGCAGAAATCGCGCTGTCTGGTGATCGTGGTTGAATAAAATGGTATAACTATATTTAATTTATGAAAATAACGATATTCGGCTCCGGTTACGTCGGCCTTGTAACCGGGGCCTGTTTTGCTGAAGTGGGCAACGACGTCCTGTGTGTGGACATCGACCGGCACAAGATCGACCGGCTGAAAGAAGGCATCATTCCCATCCAT
>CAIYPU010000114.1 GCA_903928225.1 uncultured Chlorobiaceae bacterium | reverse complement strand
TCCCCAGTCCTCAGTCCTCAGTCCTCAGTCCTCAGTCCTCAGTCCTCAGTCCTCAGTCCTCAGTCCACAGTCCTCAGTCCTCAGTCCTCAGTCCCCAGTCCCCAGTCCTCAGTCCTCAGTCCTCCCCACTCCCCAACCCATTTGGAACACAGTGTCACTATTATTATTTTCGTGCTATCGCTAAAAATAATCAGCCATCCCGACAACCGTCAAACCTGACTCCCGCCATGCTGAAAAAAATCGTCATCCTCACGACCGCAATGCTCACATCGGCCGGCGCCTATGCAGCCCACCCCCTGATAACCGACGACACCGGTACCCAGGGTACGGGAAAATTCCAGATCGAGGTCACCAGCGAATTTTCAGATAATGAAGCAGGTGTGTTCGAAGAAAACGGAGGCGAGATAGCTGCTGCCCTTTCGTACGGAATTTCAGAAAATATCGATCTTGTCGTCGGCATGCCTTACCAGTGGTACTCCGTCAGGGAGTCGGGGGTCACAGTGGCAGAAGACGACGGTATCGGCGATCTGAGCCTGGAACTGAAATGGAGGTTTCTCGATACAGGAGAGCAAGGCACGAGCTTTGCCCTTAAACCGGGGGTTTCGATTCCAACAGGCAGCGAGGAGGCCGGATCAGGCAGTGGAGCAGTTTCCGGAGGCGTGCTGCTGATCGCAACCCATTCCGGGCGACTTGGCGCTGTCCACGGCAACATTGGCTATACCAGGGCAGGATACGCTTCGGAAGCAGTCGAAAATGTTTCGAGAAAAGATATCTGGCATGCATCCTTTGCCGGAGAAATAAATCTGACGGAAGCATTGCGTGCAGTTGCGGATATCGGAATCGAAACAAACGAAGACCTGTCTTCTGATACCCATCCGGCATACCTCATCGGTGGCATGATATACAGTATCAATGAAGACATGGAGATCGACCTCGGAGTCAAATGCGGTCTGAACGAAGCCGAAACCGATTTCGCTTTTCTCGCAGGGTATACCGCAAGATTTTAAAAGACAAACACGGCGGGAATGCCGCCAGTTGTTGTTCAGGAATGACACAACCTTTATTTTAAGAACACGGCAAGCCAAACAGGGCTGAAAAACCCGTTAGACAGCGTAAGGAGAACTCATCATGCACATGTCGGACGCATTGTTGTCGCCGGTTGTAGGCGGCGCATTCTGGGTCGCCAGCGGCGCGCTCATCGCCGTTTCCGCAAAAAAAATCACAGATGAAAACGATCATCGCAAAACCCCGCTCATGGGCGTGCTCGGCGCTTTCGTTTTCGCAGCACAGATGATCAATTTCACCATTCCCGGCACCGGATCGAGCGGACATCTGGGAGGAGGACTTCTCCTCGCCGTAATGCTGGGGCCCTGGCGTGCGTTCATCACGCTGGCCTCGGTACTGATCATCCAGTGCCTGTTCTTTGCCGACGGCGGCCTGCTCGCACTCGGCTGCAATATTTTCAACCTTGCGTTCTTCCCCGCTTTCGTCGCCTTTCCCTTCATCTATTCGAAAATAGCCGGTAATTCGACAAACCCCGGCACCATCGGACGGGCAAGCATTTCCGCGGCAACGGCCGGATTGCTGATGGGTGCCTTTTCGGTCGTCATCCAGACGGTACTGTCAGGAATAACAGAACTGCCTTTCACTACCTTCACGCTCTTCATGCTGCCTGTCCATCTCGCTATCGGTATCGTTGAAGGCCTGGTAACATGGGGAGTGCTCGCCTTTGTTGCCCGCACTGAACCGGCGCTGCTTCCCGCGTCCGGTTCGCCGGGGCCGAAACAGGGAACGGTGCTCGCTTCGCTCGCCATAGCAGCCCTGCTGACGGGAGGCCTGCTCTCATGGTTCGCTTCATCAGACCCGGACGGGCTTGAATGGTCGATGGCAAAAACAACCGGTTCGGAAGAGTTCGCAGGAACTCCGGACGCCATGAAAGATTATCTTGCAGGCCTTCAGGAAAAAACCGCATTCCTGCCTGATTACGGGTTCAGAGCTGCAGGGGAACCTGTTCCTGGTTCGGCTTCACCTGTGAGTCCGGAAACAAGCGTCTCGGGTATCGTCGGCTCCCTTGCGGTAGTTGCAACAGCCTGGGCCGCAGGAGTGGTCCTTGGCAGAAAACGGCGGGAAACGGGAACTGCATGAAGGAAAGTGAAAAACTCACCTGCTGCCGCCCTGTTTCCGGCACGGGGCGGCAAAACGGCATATCGGAGTTTCTCGGCAGCGACCGAAGCGCCGTTCTGATTACCCTTCTGTTCATGCTTTCTGTCGTCACGGTTCCCAAATACCGGTTTTCCGAAGTACTGGTTTTCGCGGCCTACCCCCTTTTCATCCACACGGCTGCAGGGCTTTCGGCCGGAGTAACGGCCGACAAGCTTATGAAAATTTCTCCCTTCGTTTTGTTCATGGCGGCGGCAAACCTGTTTTACGACCGCACTGGAATGCTCTCGTTCTCAGGATTTTCTGTGACAGGAGGAATGCTTTCGTCCAGCGTCATCGTGGCGAAAACCTTCATATCGGTGGCAGGACTTCTTGCCCTCACTTCGGACGTACCTTTTCACAGGGTGTGCAGGGCACTCGGGGAATTCCATGTGCCGGAGGTCCTTGTAACGCAACTGATGCTGCTCTACCGCTACATCTCCGTTCTGCAGGAAGAGGCGCTGTCGATGCAGAAAGCCCGGGACATGCGGGCTTTCGGAGCGAGGGGCAAGGACATGGGCACCACTGCGTCACTGATCGGCTCTCTCCTGCTCAGGACCACGGACCGAGCCGAACGGATTTACCGGGCCATGGCTGCGAGAGGTTTCAGCGGCAGTATGATCACTGGACAGGAAGAACGCTTCTCGACATCGGACATGGCGCTCACCCTGCTCTGGGCCCTCGTTTTCCTTTCACTGCGACTGTTTTTCTGATACCCTGCCATGCTATCGATTGAACAACTCGGCTTCACCTATCCTGACGGCACAAGAGCGCTCGACCGTATAAGCCTCCATTTCGAGGAAGGCTCATCGACCGGTATCGTTGGTGCGAACGGTGCGGGTAAATCCACCCTCGTCAACCACCTGAACGGTTACTACCTCCCTGTAGAAGGCAAAATATCGATGGGAAATCTCGATTACTGCAAGAAAAACCTTGACCGCATCCGCAGGGATGTCGGCCTGCTTTTCCAGAATTCCGACGACCAGCTGTTCATGGCGCGCATCTATGACGATATCGCATTCGGACCGGAAAACCTCGGCATGGACAAGGCTCTTGTCGGCACGCTCGTCGAGGAAACGCTTCTCGAACTCAACCTCTGGCACCTCAGGGAAAAACCGCCTTCGCACCTTTCGCAGGGACAGAAACGGTTTGCCGCTTTTGCCTCACTCCTGGTCATGGACCCGAAGGTGATCGTCATGGATGAACCCACCTCCGACCTCGATCCCGGAAACCGGAGGAAACTCATTAATCTTGTCAACGGACTCCGTAAAACAAGGATCACCGTTTCTCACGATCTGGATTTTATCTGGGACACCTGCGAGCGGGTCTGCATCATGAAAGAGGGGGGTATCTCCGCCGAGGGCCCCACGAAAGAGCTTCTCTCTTCAAGGGAACTGCTCGAATCGAACAGCCTTGAACTACCGCTGCGCCTGCAGGGAGTGTAGCATACCTCAAGCTACTCTTTTATCCTTGATGCGAGTTCTTCGGACATCTTTTTATCCGCAATCCTGACGGTTATTTCAGGGATTTCATGAGCGGTATTGATCTGAAAAACCGACACCTCGAAGAGGTCACTCATCCGGATTATCGAGACAAGGTCGTTCACGAATTTGCTGATACCCAGAAAACTCAGGGGCAGAAGACATTTCGCATGGTAAGGATTGCTGAGAAAAATGCCGTAAGGGGCAACTTTCAGCACCGATCCGGTGAATTTTTCTCCGATGTCGGGAAGCCTGCCCGTACCGGAAGCGGTGGTACCGGAGGGTCTCGACAACTCCCCCTGTCGGAGCTGACAGATGTGGTCCTTCAGCGCGGCAAGGTCCGTGAATGTTATCCCCGGTTCGGCAAGGAGCTCCCTTGCGCTCAGCCCCTGCGTGGAGTAGACGGTTATCTCTTTTCCTCTCTCTTTCAGCGCCTTGAGCAGAGGAACGAAATCACTGTCGCCGCTGAACAGGATGAAGGCGTCGTACTGGTCCATACGGCTCATGGCATCAACGACAAGCTCGACGTCGAGGTTCCCCTTCATGATGACATCGCCCGTTTCCCTGTTGAGGATTTTTTTCACCGTCTTTGAAGTCACCCTGAACCCGTGGGCCTTCAGGACCCTTGTGAACGCCGCGCTTTCTTCGGAAACCGGTTCGGTGGCCGGAACGTAATAGAATGCCTGCACAGAAGCATATCGACCGAGGAAAAACGACATGAGGCGCGAAAAATCGATTTGCCAGCCAAGGTGGCGCTGGGTGAAAAAGAGGTTTGCCCCGTCGATGAAAATCGCCGCACGGCCATCCTTTTTTTCTTCTTTTTTCACGGCATCATGCTCTTCCGTCATGTCTTGAAATCTTCCTTTTCATTATCCCCGTCAAAGAACATCATAAACGGAAACCCGACGCCGTTCGTTCATCGGGAAGAGCGTGTACCGGGATTTGGGGCTGATCCCCTGTCCTCAGTCCCAAATCCCGGAAAGGGACAAAAAGGACCGCAGCGACAACAGCGACAAAAACTCAAATCCCCACATCCCACTTTCCACTTTCCACTTTCCACTTTCCACTTTCCACTTTCCACTTTCCACTTTCCACTTTCCAGACCCACTCCCCACTCCCCACTCCTTTTTTCAGTGCTGAGTCCCCAGTCCTCAGTCCCCAGTCCTTTTTTCAGTGCTGAGTGCTCAGTCCTCAGTCCTCAGTCCTTTTTTCAGTGCTGAGTGCTGAGGTCTCAGGACTAAGCTTTTTTCTTACCCACTCTCCACATCCCACATCCCACATCCCACTCCTCAGCACTCAGCACTCAGTCCTCAGTCCTCTGTCCTCAGCATTTTTTTCTTACCCACTCCCCACATCCCACATCCCACATCCCACATCCCACATCCCACATCCCACATCCCACATCCCACATCCCACATCCCACATCCCACATCCC
>CAIYPU010000113.1 GCA_903928225.1 uncultured Chlorobiaceae bacterium | reverse complement strand
TGTGGACAATAAAGGATTCGAACCTTTGACCTCTCGCGTGTGAAGCGAACGCTCTAACCAGCTGAGCTAATTGTCCCTGAAAAGAATGCCTAATAATAGGACATGACATCCTTTTTTGCAAAGGCGCAATTACTTTTATTTTTTTTAACTTGCGTAATCGGGCCGATCATTGCCGCGACAGGGTTTTCGGTGTTTCAGGCAGTGGTGCGCATCTTTTCGGCGAGGTCATGCAGGTCTGCCGTTGCAAGCCGTACGCTTTTCCTTTTCTTCAAACAAACTTCAAACAACAATGGATGATATAAACTTCAACGAACTGAACGAGATCAACCAGGGACAATCCGCCCCTCAGGTCGATGCCGGAGAACTGTTCAAAAAAATAGCGACAGTGGCTGGTCCGGCAATGCTGGTCACACCGCTTGCCATGCCCCTCATTCATGGCCTTGCGGGCATTTCCGTTATCGGGTTCGGAGCCCTCGCCGTCGGCACAACGGTGGTCAAGACCGTGACCGCGCTGTCCAGGCACCCCAAACCCGGCGATGTCGAAAACGATCCCGATCTTTTCTGATTCGATTTCATGGAACATCATTCTGCCGGGCCTGTGCCTTGAGATCGCTGTCAGCGTCTCTCGTGGAGCATAGTCCCGGCATTTCCTTTCTCAGGGCATTTTCCGACGATCATTCCTTCCGATATCTCTCCCTGCGATTTCTGTCAGTCACGCAAGCAAAATATCCCCTGATGAAACCATAAGCGGGGGATGGCTGTTGTTTTATTTAGTCTCATTAAAACAAACAGTCCGGCGATGTTTCCTGCTTTCGTGAAAAAATTCCTCTGGCTGCCGATTGTCATCATGGCATTGGCGATCCTGTTCGTCGTTAAAGGAGGTTATCTCGAAGCGGACCAGCCGGCTGTAACTCTACATACCAGTAAAACATTACCAAAGGAGCAGGATATGCGATATAAAGACCTTACCCCTGATGAAGAACGGGTGATTGTCCATAAAGGAACGGAAAGGCCTTTCACCGGGAAATATTACCTCAACAAGGAAAAAGGAACCTACCTCTGCAGGCGCTGCGATGCTCCGCTTTTCCGGTCGAGCGACAAATTCGAGTCCGGGAGCGGTTGGCCCAGCTTCGACGATGCCATACCCGGAGCGGTGAAGCAGCTTCCTGATGCGGATGGACGACGGACTGAAATCGTCTGTGCCAGTTGCGGGGCCCACCTCGGGCATGTTTTTTTCAATGAAGGAATGACTGCTAAGAATGTACGCCACTGCGTCAATTCCATTTCCCTCGGATTCATTCCCCAGGCAGCAGCGGCAGAAAAGACGCAGAAAGCTGTTTTTGCGGGCGGGTGTTTCTGGGGGGTAGAATACCATTTCAGCAAACTGAAGGGGGTGCTTTCCGTCACGTCGGGTTATACCGGCGGGACAACTGAAAACCCCACCTACAAGGAGGTCTGCACTGGAAAGACCGGTCATGCCGAAGCCGTCGAAATCGAATTCGATCCGTCACTGGTGAGTTATGAAACCCTCGCGAAACTCTTTTTCGAGATTCACGATCCCACACAGCTCAACAGGCAGGGGCCCGATATCGGCACACAGTACCGATCAGCTCTCTTTTATACGAACGAGGAGCAGCGGACGATTGCCGAAAAACTTGTCGGTATCCTCAAAGCGAAAGGATACAGGGTCGTGACCGGCATAGAGAAAGTGGGGAAGTTCTGGCCTGCGGAGGATTACCATCAGGACTACTATCAGAAAACCGGTCATCAGCCCTATTGCCACATTTACCAGAAACGGTTCTGAGTTATCTTTCCGGGGGACCCGAGATCTTTCCCGGATGGGCACTGAAGAGAAGAACGTTGCCGGAACGGGGCCGGGAGGAAACACAAAAGGCTGGTCAGGAAGCAAACCTGTACCAGCCTTTTTCAATGCAGCGTGAGAACGCGAATTAAACCATTTACCGGTAAAGAGATCCGATAGATGGTGAACTCGTCTGTATCTGGTAAACATTCTGCATGTTGGTAGTGCGGGAGATGATTTTGACGAGGAATATTTCCGGCACCTTCACAGGAATGAGGAGGGCATCATAGCTTACCATTTCACCTTTTTCCCCGGCACCGCTGATGCAGGGCAGCCCCCTCCTGCTGTACAAAACCTTTCCCGAAGTATCGGCGACAACAAAATTCCATGATTCGGTTTCAACAATTCCTGATTTTTTTGTGTTGAAATTGATGATCAGTGAACCGCCTTTGGGAACCGATGCCACACGGGCAGCCTGAATCACCTCAGAGTCCCCTTCCTTTGCCGATATCAACGCTTCCTGTGCTCGAGCTGCTTCGTAGGGCATATAGACGACGCTTCGTATTTTTCCACTTTCAGGCAGGTTTTGCTCGACGACGCTCACCATGGTGGATGCAGAAATGTGCTTGTATAAGACATTCGAAGTTATTGCAAATATTGTTGCCATGATAAGTAAAAGCAGTATAGAAACATTTCTGTGCAGTTTAAGTTTCTGTACTTGTCTGCTGAGATGATCGTTGTTGTTTTCCATCGTTTTGATTTTTTTGTTGGGCTGGCAAAAACAAAAATAAATACCACGTATATTGGTATTAAAGGTTCTTGTTCCTTAATAGTTTCGTGGTCTTTATGGCAGTGGCTGCAGCAGGTTGCCTAAAGTTAAATAATATATATGGTTGTGGTTGATTCCGAGATTGGTTGAAATATGATCGTTTTTTTTGGCAAGAGTGATAATTAAGTGTAAGTGCGTTGCTATATCGCTATATTGCTTGTGTTCAGGGATTGTTTTTTTCCTAAGCGAAATATTATAGCCTGGATATGTATATTAGTTTTGTTGATTTATATGTTTGCATTTCCTTGAATTTATTCTCACAATGTAATTCAAAATGAATACAGGAGGGGAGATTGGCTGAGATATCCTATTGCGTGACGGTCTGTCCTTTTTGCGGCGAAGAGATTAAACGAGGTTATCACCGTTTCGGCCCAAGGCAGGTTATCTGTTGCCATTGCAGCAACATGCTGGATACCGGATTGACCCCATGGGATGAGCTCTCTTTGGGAAAAAAGTTCTCGCTGTTCCTGCTCGAACTCTTGATACCGTCATGGGAGTGTACAGGTAAAGCGTTGCTGGGTAATGTGTTGATATGGTATTTTGTTGCAAATGTGATTGGTTTGTTTTTGTATTATAAATTTGGCAATGATTCGGTTCAGATAAAGATCGACGTTATCTTTTCCGGAATAATGGCCTTGATACTTGTTCCGGGTATGCGATTGTTTGCCATGATATATGAGTCGAATAAATTTTCCAGAGAAAATAAAATTCCTGTCTGGAGAAAATCGTATTTCTATAAGGAAAGCCGTTGAGTACTTAAGAAATGGACTGGCTGTGTAGATACGTTATGGTTGTCCGGGCAAGTATTCATTTTTATCAGTTTTGCCACGTCTCCTGTGTTCATGTGATTCTGCAGGAAACCATCCCGGACAATCGTTTCATTCCGGTAATGAATTAATTCATGTGCCATGAAGGCCATGCTTCTCGAAAAGGTCGTTTCCCTCCAGGACACAGCAACCCCCCTTCGGGCGGCGGACTGTCCCGTCCCTCAGCCGGGAACAGGTGAAATCCTCCTGAAGGTGCATGCCTGCGGAGTCTGCCATACCGAGCTCGACGAGATAGAAGGCCGGACGCCGCCTCCGCGTTTCCCGGTCATTCCCGGGCACCAGGTCGTTGGTGAGGTTGTCGAATGCGGAGCGGGCGTTGACGGCATCCTCTTCGGCAGCAGAAGGGGAGTGGCATGGATCCATTCCGCATGCGGAAGCTGCGATTTCTGCAGGAAAGGGCTCGAAAACCTCTGTTCAGGCTTCAGGGCGACCGGCCGTGACGCCGATGGAGGCTATGCCGAATACATGGTTGCTCCCGCCGCTTATACCTATGCGATACCGGACGTTTTTTCTTCTGAAGAAGCCGCGCCTCTGCTGTGTGCCGGTGCCATCGGCTACCGTTCGCTGCGGCTTGCCGGCATCGGGAACGGTTCGGTACTCGGCCTGACCGGCTTCGGGGCGTCCGGCCACCTTGTGCTGCGGCTTGCCCGTTTTCTCTACCCCGATTCACCTGTTTTCGTCTTTGCCAGAAGCCCGGCCGAGCGTGAGTACGCTCGAAGCCTCGGGGCCGATTGGGCAGGCGCTACGGAAGAGATGCCTCCGTACCGTTGCAATGCCATCATCGATACCACTCCGGCATGGCTGCCGGTGAAATGCGCCCTCGAACAATTATCCCCGGCAGGACGCCTGGTTATCAACGCGATACGCAAGGAAGCCGATGACCGGCATGTGCTTGGGAGCCTCGACTATGAACGGCATCTCTGGATGGAAAAAGAGATCAGGAGCGTTGCCAATATTACCCGGCAGGATGTGCGGGAGTTTCTCGGCATTGCCGCGTCCATGCACCTGAAGCCGGAAATCGAGCGTTACGATCTTCACGAAGCGAACAGGGCCCTTGCCGATCTCAGGACCCACTCGGTGAAAGGAGTAAAAGTGCTCAAAATCCATTAGACTTCTCCAAGCTTTTTCCGGGGCTGAGGGTCTGATTCCCATCGTTTTTTCTCCTCTGTCGGAACCGCCGAAAACAGGCGGCATCCAAACTTCGGCAAAAAAAAGATTCCTGTTGTCGCCACTCAAAAAACATGCCGGAAGTCGCGTCTTACCACTCCTGAATTTCTTGCAATGTATAGCGGCGTAATAAAATAGCGTTTGTTTTGTGCGTATTATTCCCGTTCTTTGGTTATAACTTATTTATTTCAGCTCTTTTAAATTTACGTGTCGGTATTCCATCCCCCTGCCGGCGGAAAACTATTATCCAGTGTATCATGGGTAGTGATAATTCTGTTCCGGTTGCGAGGGTATTTGAAATTCAAGGAAAAGTCTGGATCCAGGATAAAAACGGAGCGAAACACCTTCTTCGAAAGGGGGAATATGTTTGCCGGGGCGATTCGGTCATTGCCGAAAATGGCAGTCATGTGCTGCTGCAGGATCTGTATGGCAATGTTTTAAAAATATCGGATGGAAAGGAAGTGGCCCTTGATCCCGTACTGTTTATCAGATCGGAAATCGACGCCTACAATTTGATACTTCCGCCGGATGAAGCAGCAGAAAATACCTCAGCCGATCCAGCGAAACAGCAATATCCTCAGGAAGGCCACTGCTACGTAAGGGCAGAACGACTGCAGGAGTCCGTGGTTACCCCTCCCTACCGCTTCTGGTCATATATTGGAACATATATTCCGTCATTTGAAGGAAGGAATGCCGGAAACGACGCTTTCCTTGGAGGCAGGGCCACCACCGATGAGCGAATCGTGATGTCATTCACTCCATTTACTGTCACCTATGAGTTTGAAGAAAAAGAACTGAGGGAGTTCGGGCCGTCATTCGGAGATGATCATATCAATCATGTTCCGAAAGCATTCGATGACAAAGACATTGTTTCAGAAGGCTTGAACACAATTTCCGGCAATGTGCTCGATAACGATATCGACGGCACCGGGCCATCGAAGGTTCATGAAATCACCTTCATACCTGAAGGCGGAGGGTTGCCGGTTACCTTGGCCGTACCTCCGGGGGGTTCGGTTACGGTCGATACGCAGTATGGCGAACTGACCATCCACAGCGACGGAACATGGAGTTATCTCAGCGACCCGGAGGAAATTCACGGCGCGGACAATCTCCTCGTTGACGCCATTCGATATTCGGCCATCGACATCGACGGAGACAAAACATCAGCGAATCTGGTTATCGATGTCCTCGATACGGAGCCACGGATATGTACGCCGCAGAACTCTATCGTCTACGAGAATGATCTGCCGGACGGGACAAGCCCCGACAGTTCGAAGGTTACTGTGGGGGGGCTTCTTGGAGTAGTTCCTGGGGCTGATCCGGTCGATACGTTTTTCACATCGCAAAGCGCCCCGGCCGGTTTACAGTCAAGTGGCGAGAATGTTGTCTATGATGTTTCACCTGACGGGCATACACTCACCGGGTATGTCGACAGCGGAACGACCGCAGGAGTCATTGATGATGAAGACAGGAGAGTGCTCACTGTTCAGATTGAAAACCCTTATGATCCTTACGGCACTCAAAGCTATAAATTCACCCTTCTCGATCAGATAGATCATCCCGAAGGTGAGGATGTCAATACCCGGGATTTCACTTTTGCTTTTCAGGTCAGGGAGACAAACGAAGGAATTCTTGATATAACGGACGGATCGTTTACCGTTACCGTGTTCGACGATGTCGAGAAGGTGACGAGTCCGTCGAAAGTGGAGGTTGACGAGGACGACCTTCCTGACGGGACGAGCCCGGATAGTGGGGCACTGACGGTAGGCGGGGCACTGGGAACGATCGTGGATGCGGACGAGATCG
>CAIYPU010000112.1 GCA_903928225.1 uncultured Chlorobiaceae bacterium | reverse complement strand
GACAGATGGATTGCTTTGCGGGCGATTTCATAGGGAAAGTCAAGCCGGTCGTTGTTTTCCATGTTCAGGGTCGCTGTGGATGGATGAAGAGAAAAAGGTTCTGACCGGATGAGAGGTGTGCTGCCGGTATAACGGAGGAATATACAAGGAAATCCCTATTTGAAGAAACTCCCTCGACGAAAGCGGACTTCTGCCCCGCTTGATCCGGGCGGGCTTCATTTTCCCTTCCAAAACGTGTATTTTAGAGCGTTTTCAAACTGTGTTCACCACTACTGCATGACCAACCAACATTTGCGCGTAGCCGCCATCGACCTCGGTACCAACTCCTTCCATATGGTAATTGTGGAGGAGAGCAGTGAAAAGGGGATTGTCGAGATCGACCGCGTCAAGGATATGATCTGTATCGGCCGCGGCAGCCTTTCGACGAAAATGCTCGAAGAAGAGGCTATGCAGGCCGGTATCGCCGCATTGAAGAATTTTCTCGTCCTGGCTTCGCAGCTTGGCGTCGCACAGGAAAATATCATCGCTTTCGCGACAAGCGCGATACGGGAGTCGCGGAACCAGGATGAGTTCCTCCGCCGGGTCAGGGAAGAGACAGGCCTTAAGGTTAAAGTCATTTCCGGCAGGGAAGAGGCGGAATTCATCTACTATGGCGTACGCAACGCCGTGACGATGGGCAAGGGCTCCGACCTCATTTTCGATATCGGGGGCGGTTCGGTGGAATTCGTCATCGTCAACAGGAAAGGGGTCCAGCTGCTTGAAAGCCGCAAAATCGGCGTTGCGAGGATGCTCGAGCGGTTTGTCACCTCCGATCCGATCATGCCGAACGAGATCAAGCTGCTCGAACAGTTTTTTGCAGCGGAAATGGTCACGGCCGTGGAAAAGGCTTCGAAACTCAAGGTTTCGAGGGCGATAGCCTCCTCGGGCACGGCCCAGAACATCGCCCGCATGATCCGTTCCATGAAAGGCCTGGAAACCGATGTGTCACTCAACAACAGCGTTTTCAGCTACAGGGATTTCAGGGCGCTCTACAAGGCGGTGCTGCCTCTCGGTGCATCGGACCGTAAGAAAATGACGGGGCTCGACGAAAAAAGGGTTGATCTCATCGTGCCCGGCCTTATTCTTTTCGACATGATTTTCCGGCTTTTCGGCTTCAGCGAGATCACCATATCCGATTCCGCGCTGCGCGAGGGGATGGTGCTCCATTTCCTGAAAACCCGTTTCGATCCGGCACTCAAAGGTTTCGAGCATACCCAGGACATCAGGAAGGAGAGCGTCAGGGAGCTTGCGTTCCGCTGCGGATGGAACCGCGACCATGCCGAGCAGGTCGCGCGGCTCGGGGCCCAGCTGTTCGACTGCCTCCGCGATCTGCACCACCTTGGGGAACCGGCGAAAGAGCTGCTCGAGTACGCGGCGCTCCTGCATAACATCGGCTGTTTCATCTCCATCTCGTCCCATCACAAGCACAGCCAGTACCTCATACTCAACGGCGACCTCAGGGGATTTTCCCCCGAGGAGATCGCCATTATCGGCAACGTGGCGCGCTACCACCGCAAATCCCCGCCTTCCGAGAAAAATCCCTCCTATGCCGCCCTCGACCAGAAAGGCCGCAGGACCGTCGATGTCCTGTCGGGGATCCTCCGGCTGGCAAACGGACTTGAACGGGGCCACCGGCAGAACATCGTATCGATAACGTCGGATATGTCCGCCGAGGTCATCGTGCTCAGGATACAGGCGCGTTTCGAACCTGACATCGAAATCTGGGCGGCCGACCAGTCGAAGGCGCTGCTCGAAAAGGTGCTCGGCAGGAAAATCGACATCGAGCCCTGCTGAGACGATGCACCAGTCAGACTATGCAGGCGCCGCGGCCGATTTTTCCAGGCATGGCACGCTCTGGTTCGAATCGGCATTCTGCAGGGAAATGCCGGATGGCGCACTGCTGTTCACGAAACCGGACAGGGAGATGACACTGACCTCCCCGGAAAGTCTCGAGGGCTTTTTCGGGGAACTGGAAAGCGCTCTTGACGAGGGGTACTGGCTTGCGGGCTGGCTCTCCTACGAGGCCGGTTACGGCTTCGAAAGGAAGCTCCTCGATGTGATGGACCGCGAGTCCCTTACCGGACCCCTTGCGTGGTTCGGAGCATATCGCGGGCCCCGCCGTTTTTCGGAAGGGGAGGCCGCCGAACTGTTCCGTTCGCATCCTGCTCTTTTCCCTTTCGATCGTTCCGGACTCTCGATGCCGGTTTTCAGCCTCGATGAAGGAAGCTATACAGAGAAGCTCCTTTCGATCAGGGATCAGATTGCGCGGGGTAACGTCTACCAGGTGAATTTTACCGGCAGGTACCGCTTTTCATGCACCGGAAAGCCGGAGGGCCTTTTCAGTGCCATGCGCAGGAAGCAGCCCGTTTCCTATACGGCGTTCGTCAACAACGGCGCTCATACGCTGCTTTCCTTTTCCCCCGAGCTGTTTTTCCGGTCCGACGGCAGAACGATAGAAACCATGCCCATGAAGGGTACCGCTCCGAGAGGTGCGGACAATGAGGAAGACCGGCAGTTCAGGGAGCAGCTCGGAAACTGCGCGAAGAACCGTGCGGAGAACCTCATGATCGTCGATCTGCTGCGCAACGATCTCGGCAGGGTATGCCGGCCCGGAACGGTAGAAACCGAACGGCTTTTCCAGACCGAAACCTACCCGACGCTGCACCAGATGATATCGACGGTGCGTGGCGAACTGAAAGAAAACGTTGGGCTTTCGGAGCTTTTCCGGTCGATTTTCCCATCCGGTTCCGTCACCGGCGCGCCGAAAATCAGGGCGATGCAGCTTATCCGGGAACTCGAGGACGTGCCACGCGGCATCTATACCGGCTCAATCGGCTTCATCTCTCCCGAACGCCGGATGGTTTTCAACGTCGCCATCCGAACGATCGAGCTGCACGGTACCCAGGGGCATTACGGTTCCGGAAGCGGTGTCGTATGGGACTCGCAGCCGCATGATGAGTTCCTCGAATGCCGTCTCAAGGCGAGGATCCTTTCGGACCTTGCGGCCGGGGATTTTTCCCTTTTCGAAACCATACTCTGGGCCGGGGAATTCCTCTGGCTCGAAGAGCATCTGCAGCGGATGGCCTCATCTGCAGAGACCCTCGGCTTTGCCTTCACGAAAGATGCCGCCCTCCTTTTTCTCCGGAAGCTTGAAGATGAGCTGCATTCATCCGGGCGCAGGTTCAGGGTCCGGTTCACGCTTTCGCGCGACGGTTCCTTCAGCTCCGCTTCCGATCCCGTCGAACCTTCCCTTCCGGAGCCGCCCGTTTCCCTCTGTCTTGCCCGCGACAGGGTCGATTCGTCAGACCCGCTCATCCTGCACAAAACTACCCGGAGGGAGCTCTACGACCGGTATTTCGCGGCAGCGGCGGAACAGGGCTATGCGGACGCTATTTTCCTCAACGAACGCGGCGAGCTTTGCGAGGGCGCGATCAGTTCCATCTTTATCCGCATGGGGGAGCGCTACTTTACGCCTCCGATCCCATCGGGGCTGTTGCCGGGAGTCTTCCGCAGCTATTTTCTTTCGACGCGCCCCGGTGCATCGGAAAAGGTCCTTACCCTCCAGGATCTGTTCGGGGCTGACATGGTCTGCATCGGCAATTCGGTCCGGGGCCTGCGTCAGGCCATTTTCACCGGCAGGCAAATATCGGCATGAGAGGTGCGGGAACAATAGGTAAAGTCCCGTATATTTAAGGGAAACCTCTCTTTAATTGTTCTGAAGCCCTGTTGCCGCGCCGGTCCCGACTTGTCGGGGCTCCTTCCGCCCTGCAATACTGTTTTTCACGACAATTGTCCGGAGGTACCCAGAAGATGATCCTGCAATTCAATCTCAAACCGTTCACCGCCATGCGTGACCATACCCCTGATTTCAAATTGCACGAACTGACCGATGACAACAAGGCGCTCATCCGCCAGACCGTCCAGCAGCTTCTTGAAAAACTTGCCGGGGACGGAAAACTGTCCTGCGACTCGCTGCTCGAATTCTGGGTCGAAGTGCCGGGCATCAAGCGGCCGAGAGGTACGTTCAGGGGAGGGTTTCTCATGCCCGACAGCTTCATCTACCTCACCGACTATTTCAGGAGCGACGCGCAATGTCAGCTGGCGCTCGAACCTCTGCAAACGGACGGAAACAGCGGGATCGACCTTGAAAAGGCCTGGAGCGACCTGTTCGACGAGCTCTATTACCAGGTTGAAATCTTCACGTCGCCCCTCCCTTCGTCGAAAGGCGTGACGCTCGAGCTCTGGGCAGGAAACCGCCAGCGCCCGGAAGGGGAGTGGATTTACGCGGTAGACCGTAAAGTGGAGCTCGGGTAGGCCCGGTCAGGTTTTTTCAGGGAAGTCGCACACCTCCCTGATTTCGCACCTGCCGCATTCCGGTTTTTTCGCCTTGCAGGTATAGCGGCCATGCAGAAGCAGGTAATGGTGGAAATCGATCACCCACTCTTTCGGGATGATTTTCATCAGTCCTGTTTCGGTCTCTTCCGGCTTCGCTGTGCTGACAAGCCCGATGCGGTTGGCCACCCGGTGCACGTGGGTGTCCACCGGCATCACCGGTTGCCGGAAAGCGTTGCTCAGCACCACGTTCGCCGTCTTGCGGCCGACACCCGGCAGGCTTTCCAGGCCCTCCCTCGAATCCGGCACCATCCCTCCATACTTTTCGACCAGGATGCGGCTGACCTCCCTGATATTTTTCGCCTTGTTGTTGAAATAGTTGATCGTCCGCACGAAACCCACCAATGTTTCGATGTCGAGGCGGTTCATGCTGACCGCATCTGGCGCGGCCCTGAAGAGCTTTTCCGTGATGATGTTGACCTGCCTGTCTGTAGACTGCGCGGCCAGGATGGTCGCCACCAGGAGCTGGAACGGGGAATCGAACTTCAGCTCGCTTTTCGGGTCCGGGAACTTTGCCCCGAGCACCTCTTTCAGGAATGTTATTTTTTCAGATGGGTTCATGGGTTAGAAGTGCTGAGTGCTTAGGACTTAGGACTGAGTGCTGAGGTAATATAAGGGATGGAAAGTGGGAAGTGGGGTTTGGGGAGCAAGGGACTGAGTCCTGAGTTAAGAAAAATCGGTCCGATCAGACGGATCAGTCCGATCGGTCGGATGTTTCCAACCGCATCCCGCTCTCCACTTTCCAGTTCCCAATCCCCTCTCAGTCCTGAGTCCTCAGCACTCAGCACTGAAACATCCCACTTTCCAGCCCCCTATTCTTCGCAATTCTCGACCTGGACGATTTCCCGTTCAGGGAGGATGACGGCGCTGAGCCTGCCGAGCAGGGGGTTTTCGCTGTAGACGCATCCGGTATCGATCGCTATGAGTTTTTCCTGCACGACCGGTTCCGCAATAGGAGTATGGGCGCAGACCACGGTTTTCTCCCATTTGTAGTTCCTGCTCTCCAGGAAGGTCGTGCGCATGTGAACGCGCTGCCAGCAGAGCTCTTCGGGCTTGTAGTAGCGCAAGTTGTC
>CAIYPU010000111.1 GCA_903928225.1 uncultured Chlorobiaceae bacterium | reverse complement strand
TACAAGCAGAGGAAGGTCAGCGATGCGCTCGTCCACCTGGGGAATTTTTCAGATCCCCCCGTATCCGATGCGGTGTCTGCCGGCGATCCTGTCCATTACCGGAACAAAATAGAATTTTCCTGTTCGGCAAGGCGCTACCTGTTGCCGGAAGAGCTTTCTCAGGACATGCTGCTCCGGCCGAAAAATTTCGCCCTTGGTTTCCATACTCCCGGAAATTTCGACAAGGTCATCGACATCGACTACTGTTATCTGGCTAAGGAGCAGATGAACACCGTGCTCCGCCTGACGAGGGAGTTTATCCTCCTGAACGGACTGACGCCCTATGACGCGAAAGCCCACGAAGGGTTCGTGAGGAACCTTGTCGTCCGTTACAGCGAAAACCGAGGGGAAGTGATGGTCAACCTTGTCACCTCGTGGCACGATGGCGAATTCATGCAGCAGTATGCCGCCGCCCTCGGGCAGGGATTGCCCGGCCAGTCCCTTACCGTGGTCAACAACGTTACCGGAAAAAGGAACACCGTGGCCGTTGGTGAAGAAGAGTTCGTGATCTGCGGCTCCGGGTTCATTACTGAAAGGCTCGGCGGCCTCGATTTCAGGATTTCCGCCAACTCATTTTTCCAGACCAACTCTTCACAGGCCGAACGACTCTACCGGGGTATTCTCGATGTTGCCGGACTGAGGGAGGAGGATACGGTTTACGACCTCTACTGCGGCACCGGAACGATCACCCTCTTCCTTGCAAGGCATTGCCGCCAGGCAATAGGCCTCGAGGTGGTGGAAAGCTCCATACTCGATGCCCGCAGCAACGCCTGCCTGAACGGCGTTGAAAATGCGGCATTCTTCCTGGCGGACCTCAAGGACCTGCATACCATGGAACCGACGCTGGCCGGCTACGGAGTGCCGGGAGTGATCGTGACCGACCCCCCGAGGGCGGGCATGCACCCGAAAGCGCTCGACACCATGCTGCAGCTCGGTGCGCGCAGGATCGTCTATGTAAGCTGCAATCCGGCAAGCCTCGCGAGGGATGGCAGGGAAATCTGCTCACGCGGCTACATCCTGCGATCGGTAACCCCGGTTGATATGTTTCCCCATACCAGCCACATCGAAAGCATCGCCTGTTTCGAATTCGAGAGATAAGAAAGGGCCTCCGTGAAGCCTGGCAACAGGGTATGCGGCCTGCAGAGGGTCAGCAGGGGCCGATCTCTTCGAACGGGGTGTTTTCCCTGACGGATTCCCACGCAAGGAATCGGTCCACGTCCCCGCTGACCGCCGCCCATATCGCAAGGATGACCGCAGCATCATCGGTAAAACCTATCATCGGCAGAAAATCCGCGATGGCGTCAATGGGAGAGACGAAATAGATCAGGGCTGCGGTGATCATGACGATGGTCTGCCACGGTACATCGAGGTACTCCTTGCGGGAGTAGCGCTTGAGCATCCTGGCGAGCGCAAGAAGTTTGTGCTTCATCTCGAGCAGCTGGCCTCCGTATTTCGTGGACGATACCATGCTGAACACGGTCTCGACAAGCTTCGCCACCTTCGAGGGGTTGCCGGCCACACTCCGGGCGTCCTCGGTCATGTCTGCAAAAGAGCTGTTTATATTCCCCTGTTCGGATTGTTGCGGATGTTCCGGAAAACCGTCAGATTCAGCTGCATGCGTACTCATTTGCCACCTGCCTTGAGGAGCTTGCGTCTTTCTTCTTCGGTCAGCGAACCGTACCCGCGCTCGGAAATCTTGTCGAGGATGGCGTTGATCTCCTCTTCGGCGACCTTTTCCTCCGGACGGTTCTTGCGGTAGAGCCTGGGTCCGCTTTTCTTGCGGTTTCCCGGGCGCATCCTGTCGATGAATCCTGTAACCGAAAACTCGTTCCTTCTGATGATGATGTAGATGAAGCCGATAAGCATGCCGCCCAGGTGGGCAAAATGGGCTACCATATTGCCGCTGCCCATCGTTTTACTGCCGATGCCCGAGAAGAACTCGATGAATGCGTATGCGGCAACGAAATATTTTGCCTTGACCGGCACGAGGAAATACAGGAAGATGTAGCGGTCCGGAAACATCATGCCGAAAGCCAGCAGTACGCCGTAGATCGCCCCGGAAGCGCCTACGGTAGGGTACGGGCTTCCCATGGTCGCAAGCAGGTTGATGATGCCTGCGCCGATGCCGCAGACAAAATAGTAGGTCAGGAAGTGTCGGGTGCCCCAGTAATTCTCTATTTCGGCACCGAACATCCAGAGCGCGAACATGTTGAAAAAGAGGTGCTGGAGGCTGCCGTGCATGAACATGTAGGTGACGAGCTGCCAGGGGAGGAACGGAAGCCCGCCATTATGTTCCGAACCGATCGGCCAGAGGGCGCCAAGCCCGTTTATGAACTCGCCCGCGGGGCTTACCTGCAGGAAAAAAATCGCGACGTTCGCGAGGATGATCAGCTTGATTGCAGGCGGGATGAGCTGGAAGCCTCCCGGTCTGTATGGCTCGTTATAATAGGTCATTTTTCATTATGGTTCACGGTGCCGCATGCCCTCCCCGTCAGAGGACGGCGGAGAGGGTATACGGAAGGTCTGTACTGATGCAGGCTCCCTGTCTGGGGCATTCTGTGATCCGGAGCTCAGTCGTTCAGGGCTGAAATGCCGGGCAGGTCCTTCCCTTCGAGGAATTCAAGGCTCGCGCCGCCTCCGGTGGAGATATGGGTAATCTCGCCGGCAAGGCCCGCTTTCGCGATTGCCGCTGCGGAATCACCGCCGCCTACGATCGTTGTCGCTCCTGTTCCGGTTGCTTCGGCAAGGGCTTTTGCGATCGCAAACGTACCTGTGGCGAAGTTGTCGATCTCGAATACCCCCATCGGCCCGTTCCAGAGCACGGTCTTTGCTCCGAGGATCTCCCTGCTGTATGTTTCGACGGTTTTAGGGCCGATATCGACACCGATCAGGCCATCGGAAATGGCGCTGATGCTTTCGGGGTGGCATGAGGCGCCGGCCGAGATTTCGGGAGCGACCATCACGTCTTCCGGCAGCAGCAGCCTGATACCTCTCTTTTTTGCCTGTTCGAGGAGGCTGAGCGCAAGTTCGGTCTTGCTGTCCTCGACAAGAGAGTTTCCGACAGCATGGCCCTGTGCCTTGAAAAAGGTGAAGATCATGGCTCCGCCGATCAGTACCGTGTCAACCTTGTTGAAAAGGTTTTCGAGGACGTCGATCTTTCCCGAGATTTTAGAACCTCCGAGTATCGCCACAAATGGACGTTTCGGCTCTTCGAGTGCCTTGCCCAGGTACATCAGCTCCCTTTCGATAAGGAATCCTGCGACAGCGGTCTGCACATAATGAGTGATCCCTTCGGTGGAAGCATGGGCACGGTGCGCTGTTCCGAACGCATCATTGACGTAAACCTCTCCCAATGAAGCGAGCTCTTTCGAAAAGTCGGGGTCGTTCGCCTCTTCCTCGGGATGAAAGCGCAGGTTTTCAAGCAGGATGACATCGCCGTCCTGCATTTCAAGCACCTGCTGCATGACTTCGTTGCCGATGCAATCCTTCGCCATCTTGACCGGAACGTCGATGAGTTCGGAAAGCCTTGCGGCAACCGGTGCGAGCGAAAACTCCGGGTTGACCTTACCTTTCGGCCGTCCGAGGTGGGACATCAGGATAAGCCTTCCTCCGCCTTCAAGGATCTTGCGGATTGATGGAAGGGATTCGACGATCCTCTTGTCGTCGGTGATTTTCTTCTGCTCGTCGAGCGGAACATTGAAATCTACACGCATCAGTACCCGTTTGCCCTGGATCGATATGTCGGACAAGGTCTTTTTCTTCATTGTTTTGTTGATTGGTTGAAAAAATGTCCTCTCCGGGGAGAGGATACTAAACTGTAATCTACGATATATTTCAATTCGCTCAAGAGGTTTGTGCCAATCCCTGCACCGGAAACCGGGGCTTTATTTTCCGGACTCCCTCAGGGCCCTGTGGTATTTCCGGATGTTTTCGTTC
The DNA here is from genome assembly GCA_903928225.1 of uncultured Chlorobiaceae bacterium. GTDB lineage: Bacteria > Bacteroidota > Chlorobiia > Chlorobiales > Chlorobiaceae > Chlorobium. The sequence goes on along the minus strand of CAIYPU010000111.1, from coordinate 2,634 downwards.
TGGCCGGAAAGGGTGCTCGAGAAATTGTGTCCTCCCGTTCCGGTGGCGACAAAGTAGAGGTATTGCGTTTCGGCGGGGTGGAGCACCGCCTGTATAGCGGCCGCTCCGGGACTGCAGATGGGCCCGGGTGGCAGGCCTGCATGGGTATAGGTGTTGTAGGGAGAGTCGGTTTCGAGGTCTTTGAAGGAGAGGCGCCGGGCATGTACTCCCCGTGCATACTGGACGGTGGGGTCGGCCTGCAGGCGCATGTTTATTTTAAGCCGGTTGAGATAGACGCTCGCAACAACAGGTTTTTCCCGGTCGAGCGGTGTTTCGGCTTCGACAATGGACGCGAGGGTGAGCAACTGCAGCTCGGTCATTCCCCTGAGGGCGGTCATGTTTTTCAGCTCGGGGGTATAAAATTTCCGGAACCTTCCCAGAAGGAACGCTGCGGTTTCTTCGGCACTTCCGGCCCAGACGAAATTATAGGTCCCGGGAAAAAGGTAGCCCTCAGCGGAGCTGCCCGTAATTCCGTATCTGCCGAGCAGCTTCCTGTCCGTTGCTGCGGCCATGAAGGCTGTCGAATCGAAATCGAGCTTTCCGCCGAAAAGGCGGGCCACTTTGCGCATCTCCATGCCTTCGGGAATGGAGATGCGCACTTCATCCTGAGGGTGGGCGTGCAGAAAAAACAGCAGCTGGAAGTTCGACATCCCTGCAGGGATGGCATACCTGCCCGGCTTGATGCTGCGGAGCTTCGGAATGATGATGCCCGTGACGATCGCGGGCCACTCGGACCTGATGGACCCTGATCTGCGAAGTTCGGCGACGATAGCCCTGAAGCCGGTTCCCCGGTGGACGGTCAGGCGTGAAGGCGACAGTGAGGTATTGAGGCCGGGCATGAAGAGAAAGAAGGCGAATGCTGTCAGGATGACCGACAATACGATAATCAGGGTTTTCCGGAAGATAATTTTCGATGGCGGCATTCGGATAAAGCCCTTTTATCGTGAAGAGGTCTCCTTATGGCAGCTTTTCCATTCCTGCTGCAGCAGGCGGGACTCCTCGAGGATGCAGCGGTAGATTTTTTCGAGTGCCTGGGAGATGAGCGGAGTATCGGCGTGGTTCATGACATTGTTCAGCACCTCCTTTTCCCTTTCCGGCTGTAGCACCTGTTCGCCGAGTGCACTCTTCAGGGAGCTGATATTTTTTGCGCAATGAAGCCTTTCGCAGAGCAGGGCAGCCAGCTTCTGGTCGATCGCGTCGATTTTTTTTCGCCATTCGTCGATTTCAATCCTGTGATCTCTATTATCGCAGCTTCCGGGCATCCTGATGAAGATGAGTGTTATATGATCCTGTTTTCCGGGTTGAAAGCAAAGCCGATTTATCTGCCGTCTTTCTGGAAAAGTTTTTTCCAGCTTTCAATTTCCTTTTCACACAACTCGCCTCTGCCGACGTTTTTGTCGCCGGAAAACCGGCTGCGGCTGTCGGGGCGTTTTCTGTGCCGGTCGGCGGCTGCCGGTCCGCCTTTCATGAGCTCTGCAAATTCTTCGGATTTCATGCACCTGGCGCCAAACGCCGCGCTTCCGGCGCGCAGTTCATTGTCCGAACTTACAATAGTAACCATTTTTATTTTCGTGTTCAACGATTTTACGTAATCAACTATCCACTGGTCTGCACTTTTTGATGCCGGCGTAAAAACGATATGCAGCGGTGCACCTGATGCCTGTTCGCGAAAACGCCCTTTTCCGTCGTAAACAACCATCAGATGGTTGCCGGATACCCGGAGGAATGCAATGAGCCTTTTTTCAAGTTCGTCGCGCAATTTTTCAAGCGGACGTGTCCCGTTCGAAGGAAAAAGGCAGTTGAGCAGGTTGTACCCGTCTATGACATATTCGTGCCAGACTCTTTTCATGGATTCCTGTCCGCATTCATGGCTTTCGTATTGAAACTGTCAGTCAGCCAGGCTTCTCTGTTCCGAAGCCTTGTTTTCCGGCTTTGTCCCGATCGTGTCAGGGCTCTGTCCGTGTTGGCGTCATGCCCCTGAAGACAATGACTCGGAGGAGACCTAAAGTATAAAACAGAGAGGTATTTTTTTAGTGCGTCCTTTTTTAATACATTTAAGTGGTGGAAAATGGTAAAAAGTGGGAGATTCAGTATCCTTTTCCACGGGTTTTCAAAAGAAAGCGCCTGAAAAACGGATTCAAAGCGTGAAAGTGGAATGTCCGGCTTCATAGGAAAAGAAAGGCACGCCGTCGACGAGAAAGGTCGGCTGATGATTCCTGCCAGGTTTCGACGGAAACTTGAGGCTGAAGCTGCAGGCGTCGGTACGGAAAACAGGAAGGGCTTCTCCGGATGGCTCTATATCATGAAAGCCCCTGACCGTTCGCTCGAGCTTTATGAACCGTCTGTCTGGGACAGGATGAGGAAAACCATTTCAGCCCTTTCTGATTTCAACCCCGATGAGCGTCTTCTGAAGACCCTCATGTACGAGAGCCTGGAGACCGTGGAAATCGATCGTCAGGGAAGGGTTGCATTGTCCAAAGAGTTTCTCGAACATGCCGGAATAACCACTGATATCGTCATTGTCGGGGCTGATACGAAAATGATCGTTTGGGATCCTCAGCGGTTGTCCGATGTCCTCAGGGAAAATACGGAACG
>CAIYPU010000110.1:0-7500 GCA_903928225.1 uncultured Chlorobiaceae bacterium | reverse complement strand
CGCTTGCTGGGAGAGGTTTATTGAGCGATTCCCGGATGAGGTGATGTTGAATCCGCAAGTGAAAGAACGGGCAGGATTCGTTACATCGGAAAGCAGGTATTGAGATTCGAAACATTGCATCAACTGATCAACAGTGAAAGGGTGTGTCAATCATTTTTTCTGCATCCAGGTATGACAGCTCAGTGGCGCAAATTCCCGGATAATCTTTTCCGAACAATGCAGATGCGTTATTTGCTGACCCTCTGGATCATGATGCTGGCGGGTTGCGCTTCATCATCCCCCAATCCGGATTCCCGTTTATGGCAAGCCTATGAACAGGTTTTCAGGAAGGCCAGATATGTCGATCTGACGCATACGATCACGCCGTCGATACCGGTATGGGCCGGATTCGGCAGATCGACATTCGGACCCGCTACGGAACCTGAAAAAGGAAGGCCCTATAACTGGGCAAAGGACGGGTTCGAAGCCACCCGTTACCTGCTCGCCACGGATCAGCTTGGCACGCAGCTTGACCCGCCGGCACACTGGAACCCGTTGTATCCCGCGATCGATGAGCTGCCTCCAACCTTCGCCGTTCGTCCCCTCGTTGTCATATCGATTGTGGACCAGGTTTCCAGAAATCCGGGCTACAGCCTTTCTGTCGGCGATATACACTCCTGGGAGGAGAAACATGGACGTATTCCCGAAGGTTCAGTGGTTTTCGTCCGCTCGGACTGGTCAAGAGAGTGGCCGGACCAATCGCTTGCAACCCGGCATCCCTTTCCGGGAGTATCGCTCGAAGCCCTGAAATTCCTGCATGGGCAGCGGCATATCCTGTTTCATGGTCATGAACCTCTCGACACGGATGACTCTCCGGAGCTTGAAGGAGAAGCCTGGTTGCTCCGGAACGGCTATACCCAGGCCGAAGGGGTGGCCAATCTCGACAAGGTGCCTGAAGCCGGAGCGCTTGTCGCGATGGGTTTCCCGAAATTTCAGGGTGGTCTTGGCGGTTATGCCCGGTTCATCGCAATCTGTCCGCCTGACTGGAAATACGGAGTATCTGTCGGCGAAGTTCCGGAAAGTCCTTTGCCCAAAGCTTCAAAACCGCTCCACTGGGATGAACGGAGAGGCATGCGTGTGAGATAGTTCGGTTTCCATGGGAGAAAGGGAGATCCTGTAGGCCGTTCGTAGGCCATTGTGGCTGCGGACCGACATTTTTTATATGGAGGGAGCGGTATTCTGCAATGCGTCGATGGCTTCCATGGCTTTACGGCGGAACCCGAGCGGATCGCCGATTCCGGAGATCGGTGTGATCCCGCCACCTGTACCGCAGATGCTGAGCGTGCCATACCCAAGCATACGGCCAAAAACGCCCTGCTCCACATGGAAGCTTTCGACTTTGCTGTGGTTGAGTTCGATGGTGCTGCGCTTTATAAGGCCGAATTTCACGATCACCCTTTTCGAGGTAACGGCGAGTTCCGTAGAGTGCCGCCTGATGAACGCTTCGCCGGCAAACCAGATACCTCCGAGCAGAGCTGCAATACCGAGATACCACGTAACCGATGAAAGCTCGGTACTGCCGGCCAGAGAGGCGCGAAGTGACAGGGACGCGAGCATGACAGCAACTGTCGTCAACAGCATGGCTTTGCTGAAAATTGTCCAGTGCAGCTTTGCTTTTGCATAGAGTTTTTCACCCTGCATGAGATTCTTTTCGACATACCCCATAACGTTCTCTTTCTGTTTGTCTTTTATATTACCGGAAGAGATTTCCGCCCTGTTCAAAAACAACACGCAGCGTATCGTTCTGCAATCGTGCCTGAAGCCATGTCTTCACTTTTTGCCGTTCGCTTTCTGCAAGACCTCCGGATGAGGATATAACCACATAGGCAAGCTTCACGGGTTCATCACCATCTTTGATGCTGAATCGGTAGGGTTCGGCAAACAGGCAGGAACTGATCGACGGAAATACCGCCCGCAGCTCCTTGAGCAGGGGTTTGCCGGTATAGGCTCTCTGCTGGAGACTGTCATTGATTCTGTGTTTGTCGTCGAGGGCAAGGGAAAGATTTCTGAGTTGCGATCGTATCTTCTCCTTTTCGCTGAGTTCCCCGGTTATATCCGCAAACGAAATACCCTGTTCAAACGAAAGCTTCACATCGTCGAGACCGAAAGCCGCAGCCCTTTTCTGCAGTTCAGCCTTGCTCTCGGGGGTGAGTGTATGCCCGGCGTAGATCAGTGTTATTCTCTTATTGTCGGCATCGATGTCGTTTCGCAGCAGATAGTCGCCCCGAAAGAACTGAACGGCGTTCACGAACCGTCCGGCTTTATCCGTAAACCGCTCTTTGATGACGAGGATATATCCGAAATAGATACTCGGGATAAGTGTTACGAGCATAACCGCGGTAATCCAATGGTTGATGCGCTTTTTCTGTGCATCGGCGATATCGCTGCGTATTGGAAATTTCAGGAACTGTGAGACGATTATCGTCGAGAGGCCAATGAATACGGTATTGATGGTGAACAGATAAAATGCGCCGAAGAAGAAAGTAAACTGACCGGTTCCGATACCGTATCCGGCAGTGCAGAGGGGCGGCATGAGGGCCGTGGCGATGGCGACTCCGGGTACGACGTTGCCTTTCAGTTTCGTTGTCAGTGACATCGTGCCGGCCAGACCACCGAACAGGGCAATGAGCACATCATAGATGGTGGGGCTGGTTCTGGCCAGGAGCTCGGAGTATGCACTTGAAACCGGGCTCACCGCGAAATAAAGCGTTGACGTGATGAGGCTTGCTACTATGGCAAACGACAGATTTTTGACCGAACGGCGCAGAAGCACAAAATCATATGTTGCGATGCTGTATCCTATACCGTTTATCGGTCCCATGAGCGGCGATATCAGCATCGCTCCGATGATGACTGCGGTTGCATTGGTATTGAGTCCAACCGAAGCGAGAATAATGGTGAAGATCAGGATCCAGAGACGGGCTCCCTTGAACTCTATATCACTTTCAACAGCGCTGTGAATATCCTTGAAAGACTCGGTGTCACGACTGATGCTGAGGTATTGTAACAGTTTGTTCATCATTATAGGGTATTTTCAACTGCTGGGATAAAAAATTAACCGGTTAAATAAAATACAGCAATTTTTCGGGTTTCCGTTCTCTTATTGGGGAGTAGGGACATTGTTCGATAGCAGCAAAAGCGTTGGGATAGATCGAGGATGATATTGTTCATTGCTAGTCAATGCGTATATATAGCGTATAAATGAGCTGGTGATGAACAGATTAATCCAACGATGAAAAGGATATGCCACGCGGAGCGAGACTTGATGCGCCAGGAACCCTGCACCACGTGATCATCCGGGGAATAGAAAGAGGCTCGATTGTTATCGACGATTCTGACAGGATCTGGTTTTTCGAGCGTATGGGCTTGTTGGCAAAAGAAACTGGAACAAGTATCTATGCCTTCGCGCTCATGACGAACCATGCTCACCTCTTGATCAAAAGCGGTCCGACCGGTATATCTGCCTTTATGAGAAAGCTGCTGACTGGATATGCCCAGTATTTCAACCGTCGCCACAAACGTATCGGGCATCTGTTCCAGAACCGCTATAAATCAATCATCTGCCAGGAAGAAGCCTACTTTGACAAACTGATAGCCTACATCCACCTGAATCCTCTTCGCGCAGGCATTGTTCATAATTTCGAGGAGTTGTCAGTCTATAAATGGAGCGGTCATGCTGTATTGATGGGAACAATCAGGTATGACTGGATGGACAGCGATTATGTCCTGCAATTTTTCGGAAGCAGGGAAGGGCAGGCAAAACAGGCCTATGCGGAATTTCTTGAATTCGAGGCGGGAATAGACCGTGAACAGGAACTGACCGGCGGAGGCCTGGTCCGTTCAAATGGGGGATGGTCGCAAGTCCAGTCCATGAGAAAAAAAGGGGCGAAAACCATGAGTGACGAGAGGATACTCGGTGACGACGCCTTTGTTCGAGAGGTATTGTCGGAAGCAGAGGAAAGGGTTGGATTGCAGTTGTCAGCTGATGAAAGAAGCTGCTTGCTGAACGAAGCAATCAGAAAGGCTTGCGGGGAAGCGGGAGTGAGCGAGGCTTTTTTAAGGTCGGGCAGCAGGAGCGGAATGATGTCTTCGATCAGGAAAAAACTTGCATTACAGTTTGTCAACGAATATGGGTTGTCATTAGCAGAAACCGCAAGGAAATTAGGTGTCGCGACAAACACGGTAAGTTACATGCTAAGAAAGAGATAATAAATCAACAGATGATGTGGGGCGGTTTTGAATAAAAACACGATGCAAGTGTTCTCTGAACTGAAAGATCTCCTCGGAACGTAATTGCTGCTATTGAACAACGTCCCGTAGATGCGCGTTTGGTAATAATGTTACAGCAAGCAGCATTTTTTAGAAGTTGACATATTTACAGAATAATCCTATTTTATCCGGGTAAAAATATTTAGGTAGATAAAAAATTGGAAGTTGGGTTATGATGAAGAGTAAGAACAGCGGAAATTGCATTGCATTCGACGGCATGCATTGTATCGCATCGGGAGACCTTCGGGAGGTTGCCGTCAGGGTGAAAAAACTGATCGATCAGGGCGAAGCGCTCTCTGTATTGATCTTTGACAATCAGAGCAGCGAGATTGTGGAAATTGATTTTCGCGGTTCTGCCGATGATGTTTTGGAGAGGCTGGAACGGGAAGCGGTCCGTCAGGGTCTGCCGTCACCGGAAACATCCGGAACGGAGCCGGAACCCCGTCAGGGCCCGGGTCGGCCGAAGCTGGGGGTGGTCCCGAGGGAGGTGACGCTGCTTCCCCGGCACTGGGAGTGGCTCAACTGTCAGCCCGGAGGAGCTTCTGTGGCGTTGCGCAAACTGGTCGAGGATGCCCGCAGAGCGAACAGCGAACAGGACCGGCTTCGCGCATCGCAGGAATCGCTCTATCGGTTCATGTCTGCCATGGGTGGCGACCTGCCCGGCTTCGAAGAGGCCTCAAGGGCGATGTTCGCCCGGGATGCCGTTCGTTTCAGTGAGATGATCGAACGCTGGCCTGCCGATATCCGCGATCATGCGAGAAAACTCGGAACTGCCGCATTCCGCGCCGCATCGTGATGTATTCCGGGGCGGACAGGCATCGCCAGGATGCCCGTAACCTCGGTAACCATCGATAAGCCCTGCCGCTGCAGGAAACAACGTATCGAAATCACCCTGAATATATTACAGGGCACCTCTATTTATTTGTTCCGAACCCCTATTGCTGTGTTGGGCGGTGCTCGAAATCCTCATGTACACTGTGTACACTCCGGTTTCTCCGCTCCGTCCGCCTTGCACTCGTGCTTCTCACGACAATAAATAGAGGTGCCCTACAGAGAGCCGGATCCCGGCTCTCTGCATTCAGTTTTCGGCTTGCTGATGACATAAGGCCTTACTTCAGCGGATTATCGTTATAGTTCTTATCCGGCAGTCCCTTTGGCTGATCCTGGGGATTGAATATATGGTATGGTCCCTCCTGGGATTGCTGCTGAGCCTCCGGTCTCTGATCAGGTCTTTCATCCGGCCTTCCATCCGGTCTGCCGTCAGGCCTTCCATCCGGTCTGTCGTCGGGTCTCTGGTCAGGCCGTCCCTGGGGTTGTTGCTGAGGCTCCGGTCTCTGGTCAGGCCGTCCCTGGGGTTGTTGCTGAGGCTCCGGTCTCTGGTCAGGCCGTCCCTGGGGTTGTTGCTGAGGCTCCGGTCTCTGGTCAGGTCGTCCCTGAGGTTGTTGCTGAGGCTCCGGTCTCTGGTCAGGCCGTCCCTGAGGTTGAACCTGCTGGAGAGGAAGCTGCGGGATCAATGGAATGAAAACCGGGTTTCCGTCGGGCCTGCCATCTGGTCTTTCATCGGGCCTGCCATCTGGTCTTTCATCGGGCCTGCCATCTGGTCTTTCATCGGACCTGCCATCTGGTCTTTCATCGGACCTGCCATCTGGTCTTCTATCGGGCCTTTCGTCCAATCGCTCATCCGGCCTGCCATCCGGACGCCAATCCGGGCTGTCGTCAGGCCTGCCATCCGGACTGAAATCGGGACTTTCGTCGGGGAGTCCATCACTGCCGGGACTGAAATCAAGACTGCCGTCAGGATTGCTTTCGCCTTCATCTACCCGATCGTTGATTCCCTCTTCCTGGAAATAAAAGTCCCTGCATGCCTTGCGATGTTTGCGGCATTCCAGGTCACGGCGGCGCATGATATCATTCCAGCTGTGCCTTCTTATCTGGTACGGAAGGTTACGGTACTTGACCGGCACCCATGGATCCCTGAAATCCAATGAGCGATGCCAGTATCCATCATGGTTGACGAAATAGAATCGGCCAAGACGGATAATATCGAAATCCCAACCACAGGAAACGGAAAATCCGTAATCGTACAGGTTGACGAAGTAAGGGTATCTGTACGAGTAGGCGGATGGTCCTTCACCGGTTTTCACGTAAGGATTGATTTCCGCACGCACACTACTTGGGGGAGTGCAGAGCAGAACTCCCGCCAGACCGGCGGCAGTCAGTAAACGTGATTTTTTCATGGGGGATTATCTGATTGATGAATAATTGTACCTGATCATGAAATCATTTTGGCCAGCAATCTTCTGACGATCAAATACTGTCGCGTTTTCTTTGTCTCTTCCGGGTAACCATGATGCAAAAAAAGGGAAAACTGGGGGTGTTGAATGGTAATGGTTAACGTACAAAGTACGTATGCTGTGGATAAACAGGAAATGAAAAGTTGAACGACCCTCTTTTCCTGCTCCGGAGGTTATTTCGGCAGGGTGAACCCTTTGAGGATTTCGTTGAAATCGATGGGGAATGAGGGTTCGATATTGCCCTGGATATCCCTTCCTTCGGGCATTGCATGAACACCGGCGGGAAAAGCCCGGTTCGTGACGAGGTAGTTGAGCAGGTAGTCTCTCAACCTGAAATATCCGCTCGGTTTGCTGGATGTGCTGAAGGGAGAAGGGTTCGGTGGTTTGCCGATTGCCCATCGTTCGACGATCGCTTCAACAAGAGGCCGGTAGCGTTGCTCGATCTGATTGCGTTCGTCAGGTTCCATGTGCAGCATGAAATTTTAGCGTTGAACAGAAACATCGTGGCCGGTACGATGAGGTATCTCTCATGAAAAAAGTTGCCACATCTGAAACCGATTTCAGAAAGGTAATGAAAAAAAGAATGGCGCTCTCCCTTACTGCAGGGATTTCCGTCGTTCAGGGATGCTTCGGGTGTTCCTCACCCAATTGATACTGAACATAACCGTCATTTTCTGGCGAAGCAGAACCCGGCCACAAGGCCGGGACGCGATTGACCGAAATCAGGAAGCGGCTTTTCGGACCGGAAAACGGGTTCTCGTTTTATGGTGTCCTGCCCGGAATTTGTGAGTTGTCATTAATTTTACAAGGCGTCAATCGGCGGGGGGTTGCGTTGTCCGGCAATGCCTTGTCGGCAATATGAGATAAACGGAAGATACCTGAAACCATAAAGCGCTTG
>CAIYPU010000109.1 GCA_903928225.1 uncultured Chlorobiaceae bacterium | reverse complement strand
TGACGGAATCGGTTGTCAAGGTTTCACAGGGTCTATTCCCTCCACCTTTCGTGATGATCAGAAAAACAAAGAACGCTTTAACAATTGTTAAAGTATAACCCTTTCAGGAAAATTGCAAGCAGAAAAAATACAATCTCTCGATCCCCCATTGTGATCCACCAGTCCAGGGAAGTTCCGGACACGTTACGGCACGATATGCTTTTCAGGAAAATCAGCACTCGGGCTTCATGTACCCGATACCATTCCGGCTTAGCCTATGCGAATTCCATCCGGCATCACCGTTTATCCGGTCACCTGGCGCCGGATGAAACCCGAACTCGTGGAACGGAATGTTTCCCGAAATAACTGACCTCCCATTAACGTGAAAAAGCCCTGTTGAATGGGGCTTTTCTCGGATTTTCATTTGAATTTTGATGGCCGGGACTGAGCATAAACAAACTGACAAAGCCTGTCCATCAGCAGCCCGGAGATCAGGAATACGACGCCGAGTAAAAAACCCATTATCCCGACAATAAAAGTTATCACACCTCCTCTTATCGCCGGGCCTGAAAAATGAGCATCGGTGAACAGTATTCCCTGTTTTAAATCCTCAGCAAAAAAACACCCGGAATATATAACGGCTGACAACGGCAACAGGAAAGAAAAAACCGAAGCCAGCAGAAGCAGCTTCTGCAGCGCTTTTGCCCGTGTCTCCGATTGAACGACAACATAAAAAGCGGTGACAAAGCTGATAACAGCAGAAATGGAAGTTGCTGGAACATAGATTTCCGGATATGCCATGAAGGCAATGGCGGCAAGGACATTTCCTGATAAAGCGAACACGGATCCGCTGATAACTGCTTCGATTACCCGCATGAAAACCTCCTTTGATTTATGAATAACCAAATTGGAATTCAGTTACGTGCACCTCTATTTATTTGTTCCGAAGCCCTGTTGCTGCGTTGGGCAGTGCTCGAAATCCTCATGTACCACTTGTACACTCCGGGTTCTCCGCTCTGTCCGCCTTGCACTCGTGCTTCTCACTACAATAAATAGAGGTGTCCTTACATCGAACTCAGAAAGCCTGTTCCAATGCTGATAAAACTGAGCCGCTATTCGAAACCTTGTTCATTCGGGGGAAACTCAAATGGACTGGAACTCAACAATGAAGGCATACCTGAAGATAACTACCGAACGAGACCGCTCGTTCTCTATCCAATCAGGATGCATCACCGCGAGCTGCAAACACTGATAATATACATATTATTACGACTTTTCCGCAAAAATGCGACACTTTTTTACTGCAAACAAAAATCATCAGCGGATCCGGCAATAAACCGGCAGCCATCTTCTCCAGTGCGGCGGCTGCCGCAGGAGATGATGAAAACTTGCAGTAAAACCCTGGCGTGCATTGCGAGAACAGAAAAAACAATGCTTCTCATCATGTAGCTGAAAAGGATTGTGTTATTCCTCCTCGTTCCGGTTTAATGAGGCCCAAAATTCTTTATATTTCAACAAGATGCGAAAGTAAAAAACTCGAAATTACTTCGTCATGTCCTCTCCAGAAATCCCCCGGGAACTCAAGGACCTCACCTACCAGCTCGTTTTCGAAGAAAACACCGAGCCTAAAATAATCATTGACCGAGAGGGAAAAATCCTCATTGCCAACCATGCTTTTGCCATGCATTTCAACCGAACTGCCGAAGGCTGCATCGGCCTGGTTGCATACAGCCTCCTGCCTCGAGAGGTGGCGGCAGAAAGGAAAAAGCATATCGAAGAGGCTTATCGCACTGGCAAACGCCAGATATTCGAAGATGAGAGAAACGGCCGCTTTATAAGGCACTCGATCTATCCCATACAGGGTGAAAACGGTGAAATCGACAAACTCTTTGTTTTTCAACAGGATATAACGGAACTGAAACTTGCTGAAACGACATCCGCAAGACACAATGTTTTCAGCATGGAAGCGATGGAAGCCTATCCCGGCTCATTCACCGTTCTCGATTCCCAGGGAAAAATTATTTCCTGCAACTCATATTTCCGTGATGTTATTGCCGGAAAAACAAGTGATGACCTCTCGGGCATCGATACCTTCGACCTCTTCCACCCCGACGACAAACCTCTCGCTTCTGCGAAGCTCATAGACATTCTGCAGAAGGGCACCGAAGAATCTGCCGAACTCAGGGTACTGATGCACGGCGGACCTGAATACCGATGGTTCAGGATAACGACAAAGCGCATAATCATAGACAACGAGATTTTCCTGGTGAGCTCCGGGACCGATATCGATGAACAGAAGAAAAAAGAACAGCAACTTTCGCTCAGCAATGAAAAACTTCGGTTCATTCTCTCCCAATCAAAAACAGGCAGCTGGGATTGGGACGTAAAGACGAATACCAACAACTGGTCCGATGAAATCTGGGAGTTGTACGGTCTCGACAGGAATGCCTTCGACCCGACCCATGAGAATTGGCGTAACCTGATCATTCCGGAAGACCGGGAAACGGTCGAACGGCAGATCAGTGAAAATGTTGTCAAGGGTATTCCCTTCAGGCTCGAAGTGCGCACCTGCCATCCGGACGGCTCCCTGCACTGGCTCCTGATAAGGGCATTTCCTTTCAGGGATACTTCCGGCAGCATCTCCCGCTATATAGGAATCGTCATCGATATCACCGACCTGAAGGAATCGGAAGAGAAACTGAAAAAGAGTGATGAGCGGTTCAGGAGGCTGTTCAGTGAGCACTCATCCATCATGCTCATCATCGATGCGGAAACGGACAGGATTCTCGATGCGAACAAGGCTGCCGAACAGTTCTACGGCTGTAATGCTGATAAGTTGTGCAGTAAAAACATTGAACACCTGTCAACAAGCACACCCGAAACCATAAAGAGACAAAAAGCCGCTATAGATTCACTCTGCCTCCGATGTATACCATCGACACACAGGAGAGGGGACGGCTCCATCCGCGATGTCGAAGTGTACTGCACTCCTGATGTAATTGAGGATAAGCGCGTCTACTACGTCACCATCATCGATATTACCGAACGGAAACGCACCGAAGAAAAGCTGAAAAAACTCAGTTTCGCGGTTGAACAGAGCCCTGCGGTAGTCGTCATTACGGATCCGAAAGGAAATATCGAGTATGCCAATCCGACGTTTACCGAACATACCGGTTATACCCTGGAGGAAGCCAGAGGTCAGAATCCTCGTATCCTGAAGTCAGGCCTGATGTCCGGAGAGTTCTACGAAAACCTGTGGAAAACCATTCTTTCAGGAAAGGTCTGGCATGGCGAGTTCCTCAACAGGAAGAAAAATGGCGACCTCTACTGGGAGAACGCCGTCATTTCGGCTATCCGGAACGAAACGGGAACCATCACGAATTTCGTCGCAGTCAAGGAAGACATCACCGAAAAGAAAAAGCTCTGGGACGAGCTTCTCGAAAACAAATCGAAACTGGAAGCTGCGCTTGAAAGCATGAGCGATGCTGTTTTCATCACCGACCTCAATGGCCGGTTTATCGAATTCAACAACGCCTTCGCAACATTTCACCGATTCAGGAATAAGCAGCACGACATCAATAATCTTTCCGACTTGCGAGAAGTCATTGATTTTGAAATGGCCGATGGAACACCAATAGCGTTCGATCAGCGGCCTGTAACAAAGGCATTGCGCGGAGAAAACGGAATAGGGATTGAATACACGTTAAAGCGTAAGGATACCGGGGAAAAATGGATCGGCAGTTTCAATTTTGCCCCTATTCGGGACCGGAAAGGCAACATTACCGGATCGGTCATTACCGTGCGTGATGTCACGCACCTGAAAAAAGCCGAAAAAGCGATCCAGGAAAGTGAAGAACGGTTCAGGAAATTCTTCGAGCAGCATTCAGCCGCCATGATGATCATCGACCCTGAAAACGGAAATATCGTCGATGTCAACAATGCGACTGCCGAGTATTACGGTTGGAGCAGGGAGCAGCTTATCCGAATGAGCGTCATTGACCTCAATACCGATAAACCCGAAGATGCCCGAAAACGTCTTGAAGGATGGAAAAACACCAGCAACAGGTCCTTCATGGTCACACATCGAAAAGCCGATGGCACAAGCCATGATATCGAAGTGTTCGGCCAGAAGATACAGGTGCAGCAGAGATGGCTCGCTTACCTGATCCTTCATGACATCACGGAGCGCAATCAATACCAGCAGGCACTCGTTGAAAGCAATGAGCGGCTGCACTACATCCTGAACGCCGCAAATGCAGGGATCTGGGAAACCTTCCTCGGGACCCATGAGAGCAAATGGTCCGAAGAAATCTGGCGGATTTTCGATATCGAGCCGGACAGCTTCGATCCCACTCTTGAAAACTGGCTGAACACGATCATTCCGGAAGACAGGGAGTCGGTTGAACTGGATATAGCCGAATCGGTGAACAACGGAACCGAAATCAACAGCACCTGGAGGATGAGAGATTCCAGGGGCAATCTCCGCTGGTTCCTGTGCAAAGGCAACCCTGTCAGGAATGCCGAAGGTAAAATTGAAAAATTTGTCGGCATTACGCTCGACATCACCGAACGGAAACGAATTGAAGAAGAATACAGGGCGCTCGAATTGCGCATGCTGAAATCTCAACGGCTTGAAACTATCGGGACCCTTGCCGGAGGTATCGCCCATGACTTCAACAACATCCTGACACCCATCCTCGGCTTTGCCGAATTGGGCACCTTGAAACTGCCCGAAAAAGATCCTCTGCAGGATTATTTCAGGGAAATCATGCTTGCGGCCGAACGGGCCCAGAACCTTGTCGCCCAGATCCTCACGTTCGGTAAAGAAAAGGTCAGCGAGCCGGTCATCGTCTGTGTGCAGTCCATCGTTGAAGAAGCGCTGCACCTCCTTCGCCCTTCGTTCCCGGCCGACATCATGATCGAACAGAGGATCGATCCGTCCTGCAGGAATATTCTTGCCGATCCATCGAAAATCCACCAGGTCATCGTCAACCTCTGCACCAATGCCTGCCATGCGATGGAAAAAGCAGGGGGAACGCTCTCGATAATGTTGGATGAAGTCATTCCCGACACGAATCTCCTGAAAAGGCTGCCTGAACTTCATGACCAGCCCTATGCCCGATTAACCGTTTCCGACACGGGATGCGGCATGGACAAGATGGCGATGGACCATATCTTCGAACCGTTCTTCACCACCAAGCCGGTCAACAAGGGCACCGGGCTCGGGCTTTCGGTCGTACACGGCATCATATCCGGTTACAAAGGGGTGATCGATGTGGAAAGCGAACCGGGAAAAGGCAGTTCGTTCCATATCTATCTGCCGCTCGTCGACCGGAAGATAACCTTCAGGCACCGGAACGATGATGTGTCAAAAGGAAATGCGCGCATTCTGTTCATCGACGATGAAGAGATTACCCTCAAGATTGTCACCATCATGATGACCGAACTCGGCCACCAGGTACGGGCGCTCATCTCTCCGGGCAGGGCGATCGAACTGTTCCGGCAGTCGCCCGATGATTTCGACCTGGTCATCACCGACCTGACGATGCCTGAAATGACCGGGTTCGATGTC
>CAIYPU010000108.1 GCA_903928225.1 uncultured Chlorobiaceae bacterium | reverse complement strand
TGTATCATAACCGCTGGCGACAAAACGCATATGTCTCCTGAACACTACCCTGTCGCCTTCCCTGCCGGCAATGTCGAGTCCCGTATGCCTGAACGGCTTTCCGCATACAGCACAGCTTTCTGATGGCCACAGAGAACCGAACTCCATGGCATGGCCCGGTGCTGCTCCGAACCATGCCGGGGAAAAAAGCAGAATAAAAGCCGGTAACCACCATCGGGTGTAATTGTTGACCATGCTTCTCCTTCTTGTTCACGGACAGCTGCCCGGAAAATGATAGCACAAAGTTTGAAACACCGTTTTCTCCAATTCCGCAGCGTAACCGGAGCGCCCCCTTTCAGGTCGTCATCGTTTCTCCTACTCGAATTCGATCAGGGCCTGTCCGCTCTTTACCGCTTCGCCGGGAGAAGCGAGGATACGCTTGACGGTCCCGGCGGTGTGCGCTGTTATGTTGGTCTCCATCTTCATGGCTTCAAGGACGACAAGCAGGTCGTCGACCTGCAGTTTCTGTCCGACCTGAACGTTCACCCGCTGAACGATTCCCGCAATGGGGCTGCGGCAGACCTTGTCGTCGGGCAACCCATCCGATGCCGGAACCGGTGCCTGCGCCACAGGCACGACAGGTGGCTGCGCATGATGGGATTTGATGGTGGATATCTGTTCCGAATATTCGGCCGGGGACCTTACCTCTTCTCCTTCGAGCACTTCAACATCCACGATATATTTCTTTCCGTCTATGGTCAAAGTCAGTTGCACGGTCAAGCTCCTTATTTATGCTGGTTGATGCTGAAGGTATGTGATGTCTGGATCGACACGCGCCCGACCTGCGACCACGAGCTCGAACCCTGGTCGCTGAGGAACCGGGCCCTCCTGATCCTGACGTTCTTGCCGAGGTAGGCGGCAATTGCCGAAGACATGATGATGAGCAGCTCCGGGGTTATTTCCTGGTCTTGCATTGTTTTCTCCTGCTTCTTAATGTTACAGCGGTATCAACCCGTGCTTTTTCTGCGGCCTGAACTCCCGTTTCGAGTGGACGATATCGAGCGCCATGGCAAGATATCGCCGGGTTTCGGAGGGTTCGATGATATCGTCGATCTGGAAACGTGCCGCAGCGACATATGGGTTGGAGAATGACTCCTGATACTCGGTGACCAGTTCCTTTCGCCGTGCTGCAGGGTCCTGCGCTTTTTTGATCTCGTCCCTGAAAATGATATCGACCGCGCCTTCCGCTCCCATGACCGCAATCTCGGCCCCGGGCCAGCAGATTACCCTGTCGGCATCGAGGTCCTTGCTGCACATGGCGAGGTACGCGCCGCCGTATGCCTTTCGCATGATGACCGTGAGCTTGGGCACCGTTGCAGCCGAGTAGGCGAAAAGCATCTTGGCGCCGTGACGGATGATCCCTCCGTATTCCTGCTCGACCCCCGGAAGAAAACCGGGAACGTCGACAAAGGTGATGATGGGAATGTTGAAAGCGTTGCAGAAGCGGATGAAACGGGCTGCCTTGTCGGATGCGTTGATGTCGAGCACACCGGCCATGACTGACGGCTGGTTCGCGACGATACCGACGGAACGCCCCTGCAGCCGCGCGAAACCGATGACGATGTTCGGAGCGAAAAACTCCTGCACTTCCATGAAATCACCCCTGTCCATGATGCGCACGATAATGTCCCTGACGTCGTATCCCTGCCTGGGATTGGCCGGAACGACGGAATTCAGCTGCTTGTCCGGCAGGATGACCTCTTCGGCAGGAAACTGGGGAGGGTCCTCGAGATTGTTCGAAGGAAGGAACGAGAGCAGGCGCTTGCAGATGGCGACAGCGTCGAGGTCGTCTTCGGCAACGAAATGCACCACGCCTGAAATGTTCATCTGGGCGCCGGGACCTCCGAGCTGCTCGGCTGTCACATTTTCGCCGGTCACGGACCTGATGACCGACGGACCGGTGATGAACATCCTGGCGGCCTTCGTCTGAATGATGAAATCGGTCAGGGCCGGGCTGTAAGCCGCTCCTCCGGCGCAGGGCCCGCAGATGAGCGAAATCTGGGGCACAACGCCCGAAAGCATGACGTTGTTGTAGAATATCCGGCCATATCCCGAAAGGCTGTCGATCCCTTCCTGGATCCTGGCCCCGCCCGAGTCGTTGATGAGAATGAAGGGCGAACCGTTCTTCAGGGATGACTGCATCATCTGCACAATCTTGGTGCAGTGCATTTCTCCCGCTGCCCCGCCTGCAACCGTAAAGTCCTGGCTTGCAAGATGGACCAGCCTGCCGTTGACGCTGCCTGCGCCGGTAACCACACCATCTGCCGCCATCAGCTTGCCGGCCATGCCGAAATTGGTGCACCGGTGCTCGGCAAACAGCCCCGATTCCTGGAAACTGTCCTGATCGACCAGAGCATGGATCCGTTCCCTCGCCGTGAGACTTCCTCCGGCATGGTGCTTGTCGATCCTCTGCTGGCCGCCGCCGAGGGACAACTCTTCTTTACGGCGGTTAAGCTCTTGTATTTTATCCTCGATATTCATGGTTCAATATTCAAAAATTCATCATGTGGCCGAAGGGTCGAACGGAGCGACCGTCACCTTGTGCTGGATGCCGCTCAGGGTCACCGCATAGGTGATGGGGCCCGTCACGACACCCTGATGTCCTTCGGGTGGGTGTGTTTCCGATACGCCGGTGACAGGGTCCGTCCCAAGGTTGAAAGGCCCTTCATGGCGTTTTGCAAAGAATTTTGGTGCGACCTGGGGGAACATGGCATAAGTCAGGACATCCTCGTCCGTCCCGTTGCATCCCGCCAGCGGCAGCGCCTCCGAACGCAGTTTTTCCCACTCCGGCTTCAGGAGGTCAGCGGGACGGCAGGTGATCTCATCCTTGCGTGCATGCTCCTGTGCAAGTTTCACCAGCTCTCTGTTTTTTTCGCCGGGAACGGCCCCGTAATAACCCAGCATAAGGTCGGAAAACTCGCCGGTCAGCACCTTGTAACGCCCCATGAGCACGTTGAGCACCGCCTGGGTGCCGACGATCTGGCTGCTCGGAGTGACGAGCGGCACATAACCGGTATCCTTGCGGACAACAGGTATTTCATCGAGCACGTCCATCAGGCGGTCCCCGGCCCCCTGCTGCCTGAGCTGGCTCTCCATGTTCGAAAGCATGCCTCCGGGGATCTGGCTCTTGAAAATCTCGGTTTCGGCACCGGTGACCTGTGACTGGAACTCCTTGTATCGTTTGAAAACCTTGGCAAAATGAGCCTTGACCCTGAGAATGCGTTCCATATCGACCCTCGTGCCGTACCCGGTGCCATCGAGCATCTCGATGAAGCTTTCGGTCGGGTTGTGCCCCGGCCCGAGGCTCATGGAGCTGATGGCGGTATCGACGCAATCGACCCCGGCCTCAACGGCTTTCATGAGGCTGACCATGGTGACCCCGGTCGTCGCATGGACATGCAGATGCAACCGCAGCGACTGACCGCACGCATCCCTGATGCCCTTGACGAGATCGTAGGCCGCCTGCGGTTTTATGATTGCAGCCATGTCCTTGATACAGATCGAATCCACGCCCATATCCTGAAGCCTTCTTGCCTGATCGACAAAAAGCTCGACGGTATGGATGGGACTGACAGTATAGGAGATGGTCCCCTGCGCGTGAGCGCCCGCTTTCCTGACGGCCCGGACCGAAGTTTCAATGTTGCGCAGGTCGTTCAGGGCATCGAAGATCCTGAAGACGGTGACACCGTTTTCAGCCGATTTCATGCAGAAACGCTCCACCACCTCGTCCTGGTAATGGCGGTAACCCAGCAGGTTCTGGCCGCGCAGCAGCATCTGGAGCGGTGTTTTCGGCATGAGCTTCCGAAAGGTGCGAAGCCGTTCCCAGGGGTCTTCGTTCAGGTAGCGGATGCATGCGTCGTAGGTTGCCCCACCCCAGCATTCGATGGACCAGTACCCTGCTTCGTCAAGTTCACTGCAGGCGCCGACCAGGTCATCGATTCCCATTCGGGTGGCGACCAGGCTCTGGTGCGCGTCACGCAGGGCCAGTTCGGTAATATCGATAATGCGGTTTTCTCTTGTTTCCACGTTGGTAAGTATCGAAATCTTCCGGTATCGGAGCGGGAGATGACTGGACCGCTTCAAATCCACAGGAACGAAGCGCTTCCATCAGGCCATCAGGGGGATAATGAGAGGAAAAGCCCGAAAACATGCTGACTAATCAATGTGATCCGGGTATTTCATGTCATGAAATCCCTCGTCGCCCAAATACCACAAAAACACATAACCTTTTAAACAGAAACAATATAAAATAATCTTTACCATAAATTGTCAATATTTCGTCAAACTTAGTACACCAGCAACACGCCAGACTATCATCTTTTTCCCACCAGTCTGCGCACAGGAGCAGTCGTTTTACATCGATTAAAACCGGCCCAATTGTGCCCGGCTTATACCTTTAAGCGGCCGGCTGCATATATTTGCTGTATCAGCGGCGATTTTTTTTTCACTCCATCCCCTGTCCCATGCTGAAAAAAGCGCTTTTCCCCGGAAAATACATCCAGGGTCCCGGAGCCCTGCAGGAACTACCGGCCATCTGCCGCCGGTTCGGAAAACGCGGCCTCGTGATTGCGTCACCGGTCTGCTACAGGAAGCTCCTGCCTGAGAGCGGCATGGATATGCTGCATTGCGCACTTGTTGCAGAGCCGTTTTCAGGTGAATGCTGCGAAAAAGAGCTTGCTCGTCTCGCAAAAGTCATTGCCGATAGCGGATCGGATGTTATTGTCGGCATGGGAGGCGGCAAAACCATCGACACGGCAAAAATCGCTGCCGACCGCGCGGGCCTGCCGGTCATCATCGTGCCCACAATAGCATCGAGCGACGCACCATGCAGCGGCTGTGCCGTCGTTTACACGGAAAACGGCGTTTTCGAATCGGTCTTTTACCAGAAATCCAACCCTGACGCAGTGCTTGTCGATACCGGGATCATAGCAAAAGCCCCGGTGCGGTTCCTGGTTGCAGGAATGGGCGATGCGCTTGCCACATGGTTCGAGGCGAGAAGCTGCAGCGAAACCGGCTCGAAAAATGAATGCGGCGGCCTGGGAACCCTGACCGGCCTGGCACTCGCAAGGCTCTGTTACGACACCCTGCTCAGGGACGGCGCCAAGGCGAAAACGGATGCGGAACGGCATCTTGTGACCCCGGAACTGGAAAACATCGTCGAAGCGAACATACTCCTGAGCGGCATCGGGTTCGAAAGCGGCGGCCTCGCATCGGCGCACTCGATCCATAATGGCTTTACGGCGCTCGAAGAGTCCCACGCTTTTTACCATGGGGAAAAAGTGGCTTTCGGATTGCTGGCCGGACTCCAGCTTATCGGTTCCCAGGCCGGAGAAATCGAAACCGTCTATGATTTCTGTGAAAGCGTCGGCCTTCCTACCACCCTTGCCGATATCGGCCTTGCCGATGCTGATGCAGGCAGGCTCAAGGCTGCGGCCGTAAAAGCTTCGTCGCCCGATGAGTTCATCCATCACGAAAAGGTCAGGGTGACCCCAGAAAAAGTGCTCGATGCTATCCTTGCCGCAGATGCGCTCGGCAGAAAGAGAAAATAATGGCACCATCGAAATGAACGGTACAGGAAAAGAAAGCGGCGGGATGGTACCGGAATGCCATAATTGTAAAGGAATCTCTTGGAGTTGAGGTTTCCGAGAATTTTTTCTCTCCATATCGTTGTTACGTAACAGAAGCGCTCCGAAGACCCGGCACACAACCTGAAAAGCTCACCAACCGCTTTCCGCAACAGGAGATATCATCATAAACAAAGGGCATGAAAATGGATACCAGACAATTGATCGAAGCCTACCACAAGGCATGGACAACCGGCGACCTGAACGAAGCCCGGTCATACCTCGCGGACGCACTTGATTTCCAGGGAAGTATAAACACGTTCACGTCAGCTGACAATTTCATGAAAGCCCTGGCAGATTTCCGGAATATTCTCCGGGGCGTAACGAGGCTGAAAACATTCTGCGACGGCGCTGAGGCTGCTCTGCTTTACGACTGCGATACCGAAAGCCCGGCCGGAGTAGTTCGCACCGCTGAATTTCTTACCGTAAAAGAGGGCAAAATCAGCGCGATCCGGCTTGTTTTCGACGCGACGGCACTTCGACCGCTGAACCGGCAGTAACAAGGAATTGCCGTGATGATTTTGTCAACACGCACCGGGAAATGAAGGATGAGCTCGTCGCATCATAACGGGAAAAAAGAGCGTGAGCGGCACAGGGAACCCTCGAGCTCGACGAACGGAACGGAAAGGAAAGGAGTGAACCAGGCATGAACAACGTCATGAAAAACAAAGCCATTCCGCTAAAAACGCTTCTCAGGTTCCTCGGGCCAGGCTTCCTGGTGACGGTCGGGTTCATCGATCCAGGTAACTGGGCGACCAATATCGAAGGAGGTTCACGTTTCGGCTACACCCTGCTCTGGGTCATTACCTTCGGAACGATCATGCTGCTGCTTATCCAGCATATGGCCGCAAAGCTCGGAATAGCAACAGGTAAATCCCTTGCCGTCAATATCCGGGAATTTTTTCCGAAACCCGTCACGGCTTTCCTCGGCATCACCGTGGTCCTTGCCTGCATCGCTACCGATGTCGCCGAGCTGATAGGCGGAGGTATCGGCTTCAGCCTTCTCTTCGGCATGCCTCTGTGGTGCGGAGTGCTGATCACGGCAGCCCTGGAAGTCTTCCTGATCTTGAGCCAGCGTTACCACCGGATGGAAACCATCATTGTCGGGTTCCTCGGCGTCATCGCCTTCTGCTACCTCATCGAACTGCTGCTTGTCAGTCCTGACTGGGGCCTTGCGGCATCAGGCCTTTTCATCCCGAAACTCGACAGAGCAAGTATTTATATAGCGATGGCCATGCTCGGTGCCGTGGTGATGCCCCACAACATCTTCCTGCACTCGAACGTCATCCACAGCAGGAACTGGGGCATTTCAGAAGGTGAAAAGGCTGAACTGCTCCGTTATGAAAAAATCGATACCACTTTCGCAATGCTCCTCGGCTGGGTGGTGAATTCCTCCATGATCATCGTATCCGCCGCCGTGTTTTATTTCAACCGCCAGCCCGTATCAGGAATCGAAGAAGCTTCGGCGACGCTCAGGCCCCTGGCAGGACCGCTCGCCGGACTGCTGTTTGCCGTAGCCCTTGTCTTTTCAGGCGTCGGTTCTTCAATCACCTCATCCATGGCCGAAGCGAACGTCATAACGGGTTTTCTCGGCAAACCGGAAGATCCCCGTTCACTCCTCTACAGGACAGCCGTATTCATCACGGCAATACCTTCACTCTTCCTGGTGTTTTTCGATACCGATACCTATAAAATCCTCATTTTCAGCCAGGTGGTCCTGAGCGTTCAGCTTCCCTTCACCCTGCTGCCGCTGCTTGTGCTCTGCCGAAGCAGAAAAGTGATGGGAAATTTTCGGAGCGGCAATGGCGAATTTTTCGCTGCTTCGGCAATTTCCGTGATCGTCATCCTGCTCAATATCTGCCTTTTTTATGCAACCATAACCGGGAGGAACTGAAGTGCCTGTCTACCGCAACATCCTTGTCGCAATCGACTGCTCCCCTGCCGATGAATCGGTCATCAGCCACGTATCGGACCTCGCTCTCGAACTCGGCTCGACCGTTCACCTGCTGCATATCGTCCATTCGCATACCCTCGACCAGGAAAGAGACCTCCGCGCCCGGGCAGCAGGGACACTGGATCGATACAGCTCTGCTATGAAAGCAAAAGGCCTTCAGGTCCGGATTGTCATCAGAAGCGGTGAACCGGAAAAGGAAATCATCAGGGAAACCGCAGAAAACAGCTACGACCTTCTCGCCATGGCAACACATGGCCACAATCTGCCCGAAAGGATACTCTTCGGCAGTGTTTCAAGGGCGCTCAGGGATAAATCCACCATTCCCCTCCTGCTTGTCAGGCAGGATAAACAGTCATGACCGATGCCACCTCTCCGATTGTTCCCTCTCATGCCTGACGGCGCGATTTAAACTGAAACCGATGGAAGCAAAAAAAATCTTCCATGGCTCCATGAATAAAGAAAAGCCCCTCAGACTGAGTTCCCTGTATCGGGCCGCTACCACACACGGGCCTTGAACAATAAATCCATGAATACCGGGGAATGGTTACTGGGGTCTGGGGAGTGGGTGCCGGGAAGTTTACATTCTTGTTTATTACTCCTGCGATTAAAGCATTCCGGGCAAAGTGACCGATCGATAACTTATTTTTTACTGAACGATGGATCCTTCACTCCGCTATGCTTCGTTCAGGATGACACCTCTGTTTCAGAACATACTCATTGATCTTGTCATGCTGTCCTTTTGCTCTTGCCCTTGTCATTCTAATCTTTCTCCTGTCATTCTGCCTTTCTCCTGTCACTCTGAACGAAGTGAAGAATCCACAAACAGCAAAGTCAGGAAATGACGTTCAGCATAAAGAACCGTGATGACCTGCTCAGCACCCCGTATCCGGACGCTGTCTCATAGAGACCGAGTAACAATAAAGCCGTTAATTTGTTAAAAGCAGTGCCTGTTCGTGGAAAGATCAGGGTTTTTTTCTTATTGACGGGTAAAACGAAAATTGTGTACATTTTCGACCGCACGGGGCAGCATGGAATTCCGGGTTGCAAGTCGGGCTGACCCTGAACTTTAAACGCATTGACCATCATGAATTTCAAAAATGCCGACGAGGTGCTTTTTCAATGGGTGACAAGGGTCTGCAGCGGCAACGCTGACGACATCACGGCGCTCTACCATGAAACCGCGGTCCTGATCCCCACCTTTTCACCGCATACGGTAACGACGACCGAAGGCGTAAAGAATTATTTCGGGCTGCTTGCGACAAGGCAGGGACTCGGCGTCCGCCTGCACAGCAAAGCTTTCAGGAAACAGGCGCACAGCGATTCCCTCTTTACTCTCAGCGGCATCTATTCTTTCGAGTTCGAGGTCGACCAGGTATTGCTGTCTTTCCCTTCACGGTTCACCTTTGTCGTCGATATCTCGCTTGAAAAACCGATCATCCACCACCATTCGTCGCAGGTTCCCAGGAACCTTTCATGAAAGACAAGGATCTTTTTCGCGGCACTGGCAGGCTGTTCAGTGCCGCGAAAACAATCCACCGAAAGGATAAAGGACCCGGATGCGTTGGGCCGGGAATCCCCGCAAAGATCTCCCTGCAGGGGAAACGGGCTGTCAGAGGTGATTCTTCAGGGCGGCAAGTTCCGCTTCGAGCTGATCGATCCTGTTTTTCATGGAACCGACGTTCCGCATCATTGCTTCATGCTTGAGCTGCTCTTTCATCGGTTGTGCGGGATATCCTCTCAGAACCGTACCCGGTTGAAGAAATGATTTCGTTATACCGGCACGTGCTGCGACCTGTATGCCTTCAGCAAGCTCCAGATGGCCTACAAATCCCACCTGTCCGCCGATCATGCATTTCGGGCCTATTTTGACGCTGCCGGATATTCCAACCTGTGATACGATTACCGTATGGTCGCCGATCACGCAGTTATGACCTATCTGCACAAGATTGTCTATCTTCACCCCATTGCCGATAACCGTGCTGCCCATGGTTGCACGATCGATCGTCGTGTTAGAACCGATTTCAACGTCATCCCCTAATTCGACGATCCCCATCTGGGGTATTTTCACGTAGGAGCCGTCAGCCTGGGGAGCGAAACCGAACCCGTCCGCCCCAAGCACGCAACCTGAATGGAGGACGGCCCTTTTTCCGACCCTGGTACCGTCATAACAGACGACGCCGGGAAAGAGTACGGAACCGTCGCCGATGGTAACATCATGGAAAAGTACCGCATTGGGACCGATAACCACATCGCGCCCGATCGAGCACCGGTCCCCGATGACGACATGGTCGCCTATGGAAACGCCCTCTCCGATCGATACGCCTTCCCCGATAACGGCAGTGGCGGCTATTCCCCGTTTGGCGACGGTACGGGAAGCGGCGAACTTCTGTAGCAGAAAAACAAATGCGGTATAGGGATCCCGGACCTTGAGGAAGGAAGTGCCGCCCGCAAATTCCTCGACGGCAAGCGATCGGTTGACGATAACAAGTGATGCCTTCGTCTGCGCAAGGTACCTGATATACTTCTCGTTCGAGATGAAACTGACCTCACCTTTTTCAGCGGACTCTATCTTGGCGGGACCGGTTATCGGGCCATCACCACTCCCTACAAGCTCGACAGCATCGAAAAACCTCCCCAGATAATCCCTGATCTCCTGAATAGTCATATTTTAGCAGTAAATAGCTGTACTTATGGCCGAGTAAAAATTTAATTAAAAATTATCTCTTTTTCATTATATTTGTTGCCCTGTTTGACCATATCGGTTGGATCTCAGGCCGAACATCAGCAGGGGCATTGACAAACAGCGGTAATATAATCCCTTTCATCAGAATTATGCTGGACTCGATGGTAAAACCGATCAAAATTTTCGCAGGCCGCAGTAATCCTGAGCTTGCTGAAAAAATCGCCATGTACCTCAATACCCCACTTTGCAACGCAAAGGTGGAAAATTTTTCCGATGGGGAAATTTCGGTCAATTACAATGAATCGGTCCGCGGTTCGGACCTGTTCATCATCCAGTCCACCAATCCGCCAGGCGACAACCTCATGGAACTGCTCATCATGATCGATGCCGCCAGGAGATCATCAGCCGCAAGGATCACCGCAGTCATGCCTTATTACGGTTACGCACGGCAGGACAGGAAAGACAGGCCGCGTGTTGCCATCACGGCCAAGCTCGTCGCCAACCTCCTCACCCAGGCCGGAGCGAACCGCATTCTCACCATGGACCTGCATGCCGCACAGATCCAGGGATTTTTCGATATTCCGTTCGACCACCTCTATTCAAGCGTCGTCCTGATCAACCATATCCGCCACAGTGATTTCCGTGACAACCTCGTCGTGGCATCTCCGGACGTCGGCGGCGTGAAACTCGCCAGAAAATTCGCCGAAGAACTCGGAACCGACCTTGTCATTGTCGACAAACGCCGGCCGAAAGCCAACGTGGCCGAAGTCATGAACATTATCGGAGATGTAACGGGTAAAAATGTCCTTCTGGTAGACGATATGATCGACACGGCGGGTACGCTCGTCAACGCAGCGAAAGCCATCCGTGAGAAAGGCGGCCTGAGGGTGTACGCTGCAGCGACCCACCCTATCCTTTCCGGTCCGGCCATCGAAAGGATCAATAACTCGGAGCTTGAAAAGGTCATCGTCACCGATTCGCTCATCACGAAACACGATTATTCACAGAAAATCGAAACGGTCTCCGTCAGCCAGCTGTTCGGAGAGGCGATCAAGAGGATTTACGAAGACGATTCGGTCAGCTGCCTTTTCGACAGCAAGGACATCTACGAAAAACTTTCGAATATTCATTAATCACCAGAGATAAAAGGAAAGAAAGGAAAAGCATGGAAACCATAGTCTTAGGAGCACAGCCCCGCACGATCACCAAAAATGGGGCAGCAAAACTGCGCAGCACCGGCAATGTTCCCGGAGTCATCTACCATAGAGGTGAAGAAACCATTCCCGTCAGCGTCAACGAAATCGCACTGACAAAGCTGGTCCACTCGCCGGAATCACATATTATCGACCTTCAGTTCCCTGACGGAAAAATCAAGCGTTCGGTCATCAAGGACGTACAGTTCGACCCGGTTACCGACAGGATTATCCACACCGACTTTCAGCTCTTCTCGGCGGATGAAGTCGTGGAGCTTGTCGTTCCGGTCTCGGTCACCGGCAACAGCATCGGTGTCGAAAAAGGCGGCAAACTGCTCATCAGCCATCACTCTCTGACCCTGAAAGGAAAACCTGACGATATGCCGGACCATCTCGTCATCGACGTCACGAACCTTCAGATCGGTCATTCGATCCACGTCAGCGAAATCCCGATGGACAACTATCCGGGCCTCAGCATCCTCGACGATCCGAAAACCCCGGTCATCACCGTCCAGGGTGCGAAGAAAGATTCCGAAGAGACCGCCGAGGCAAGCGAAACTTCCGCAAGCTGATTGTACGGCTCTCCGGGGCCACCCGTCCTGTCCGAAGAACAGAGTAAGCCGCTTTTCTTTTTCCGGAAAGCGGCTTTTTTTATTAACGTGTGATTTCAAGTGGGCTTAATTGTTTTTTTCAGAACCAGGCTTTAAAGATGTACCGGATAATTCCGGTCCGGAAAAAACGGCACGCCATAACCGCATATGACACCGTCAAGGGTAAAACACGACAGAGGGAGAGGGAAGAAAGGAGCGATCCTTTTCATGACCGCTGTTTTTGCGGCGTTCCTCGCAATACTCCTGCTGAGGTTTCAGCTTGTTTTCATCAGTTTCCACTCTCTTGTAACGGCATTACAGCTTGTTCTTGAAAGCCCGGAAAAGCTGCAGGAAATATTCACCCCTGATATTCTCGAGTTCTGGATCGGGGCTCTCTATCTCGTTCTTGTGCCCTTCGTTCTATTTTTCCTCGCTCTGCGGACGATTATGAAAAGAAAATCGGAAAACGGGCAGCAGCAGATGGAGGAACTGAGCCTCGGCAAGATCAGCCTCAAGGCGTTCAAGCGCAACCCGATCGCGATGTATGCTTCGTCCATCATCTTCATCCTCTATTCCGCGGCTTTCCTTGCGCCGTTCATAGCGCCCTTCAACCCTTTCGACCAGCAGGATTTCCTTGTCACCGCATACCAGCCCCCCCTCACCCGAATTGATGCGCTGGTGCTGAATGAACCGAAAAACCTCCCGATTCCCCTGCAGGAGGGCGATACCGCTGAAATCCGGCTTGCCAACAGCCTGATCGGCGATTTCCAGGCCCTCAGGACCCGTAACGAGCTCCATGCCGTAAAATTTGTCAACGAATACCATATCGACGGCGGTAACGTCATCTACAGGCAGGGAATCAGGAACAGGGAAATGCCGCTCTCCAGCCTGCTCGATCCTGAAACGGCGACGCGGACGCAACCGGCTTTCGTTCATCCGAGAATGTTCGTGCTGGGGACCGACCAGTACGGGAGGGACATTCTCAGCAGGGTCATCTACGGCTCGAGGATCTCGCTTTCAATCGGCTTTCTCGTCGTGCTCATCTCCGTCACCCTCGGGACCGTCATCGGGGTTAGCTCCGGATATTTCGGGGGATGGGTTGATGCCGTCACCATGAGGATCGTCGATGTGCTCATCGCTTTTCCGGCTCTCTTCCTCATCCTTATCATCATAGCGACGTTCGGGAACTCCATCTACCTCATTGTGACCACCCTCTCCTTCACCGGCTGGATGGGGGTTTCGAGGATCGTCAGAAGCCAGGTGCTTTCGCTCAAAGAACAGGAGTTCATCCTTGCAGCCAGGTCGCTCGGCCTTTCGAACATGCGTATCATTTTCCGTCACCTCGTGCCCAATACGCTGACACCGGTCATCATCGCGGCAACCCTGAGGATCGGCAGCATCATTCTTACCGAAGCCGGACTTTCCTTCCTCGGCCTCGGAGTGCAGCCGCCGGTTCCTAGCTGGGGAAACATCATCAACGAAGGGAGGGACAGCCTGCTGAACTACTGGTGGATATCGACCTTTCCCGGTATCGCCATCCTGTCGACTGTCGTCTGTTTCAACCTTATCGGCGACGGCGTTCGCGACGCGCTCGATCCGAGGATGAGGGGATGAGCGTGAACATCGGCAACGAAAACGAACCGGGAAGCTGGAATACGCTTTCCACTGAATACCTGTACAGAAGGCCATGGCTGACCATGCGGCAGGACAGGGTCCGCCTGCCCAACGACCGCATCATCGACGAATATTACGTCTGGGAATTCCCGCCCTGGTGCAATGTCGTCGCCCTCACGAAAACAGGTGAATTCGTCCTGATAAAGCAGTACCGCCACGGCATCGGAATGGTGCATTACGAAATCCCGGCAGGAGTGCATGACCGACCGGAAGAGTCGCTGCTCGAGGCTGCTAAAAGGGAGCTCCGCGAAGAAACCGGCTTCGGGGGCGGCAGGTGGAGCCTTCTGATGAAACTCAGTGCCAATCCTGCGCTCCAGGACAACATCTCACACACTTTCCTGGCCGAGGGGGTGGAAAAGGTCGGCAAACAGAGCCTTGACGCCACCGAAGAGATTTCGGTCCATCTGGCAACCCGCGATGAGGTTCTCGCGATCCTCCGGGATGGAGGAATGATCCAGGCGCTTCATGTCGCACCGCTGCTTAAATACCTCTGGGATACGGAACCATGATAAACCGGAGCGGAGACCTTCATGAAAAAAACGGCACAGCTCACCCTTCTCGAAACGACCATCAAAGGACTGGGATACTCGATCCGGTACGAAAAAGGTAATTTCCTCGGCGGGGACTGCCGGGTCAGGCAAGACAACGTCGTGGTCGTGAACAAGTTCCTTCCTGTCGAAGGCAAAATCTACACCCTCGCCCAGGTCATCGCAAAAATCAATCCGGCCGGCCTCGATGCCGAAACGGCAAAAATCGTGGACAGCCTGGTCAACAGCACCCTGTTCGACCGGGAAAGGCGGGGGTGAGAAAGTTACCTGACGATCCCCTTGAGCTTCAGGGCCTCGATGGCAAGGGCCCTGCGCAATGGAAGATTGTTTTCCGAGCGGATGTCGATTTCGAGGGCGAAAAACCAGACGTCCTTCATCGTCTCCACATAACCTACAAACCAGCCGATCTGCGGCTCGGTCCTCCCTGTCCAGCCGGTTTTGGCCCGAATGGTATAACCGGGACCTGATTCCGAAACCATGATTTTCGCAAGTTTGTCATAATCCTCCCTGCTGAAAGGCAGATTTCGCTCGTACACGTTTTTCAGGAACTCCACCTGCCCGAAGGGACTGATCAGAAGGGAGCCATCCAGCCAGAACGAAGCAGCATCGAAAGGCTCGCGCAACTCGCCATATCCGGCGTCCTTCAGGTACCGGCGATATTTTTCCGCACCGATCCTGCGGGCAAGTTCCTGGTAATACCACACACACGACACCCTGAAAGCGCTTTCAAGCGTCTGGTCCCTGTTCCAGTCCGGAAAATCGTATTTGTGACCATCCCACTGCAGCAGGTTGTCATTTTCGGAAACCGCTCTCTCCCTGAGGGCAATGAGCGTGTTGAAAATCTTGAAGGTCGAGGCCGGCGATACTTTTCGGGCGGCGCGTTTTTCGTT
>CAIYPU010000107.1 GCA_903928225.1 uncultured Chlorobiaceae bacterium | reverse complement strand
TGCCCGAGCTCTTCCAGGGTGCCGAAACCATAAGGCGTGGCAGCACCACCGAATCCGTATGAACTCCTTTGTTTCCCATGGTAATACCGTACTACCGCTTTACTGATATATGTCAATTCCGGCTGGCCGGAGAGGACCTGAAGGCCCGGATGTTATTTTTTCCGGACGTAAAAGGTATGGATGCCGTCGGCTTCGTTCTGTCCGATCAGTTCGTTGCCCGTGCGCCTGGCCCATGAGGGCATGTCGTTTACCGAACCGGGGTCCGTCGCGGTGATCTTGAGCACTTCGCCGCTCTTCATCGCATCGACAGTTTTTTTCGTTTTCAGGATCGGCAGGGGACAGTTGAGCCCCTGGCAGTTCAGTTCCATATCGAAGGCAATCTCGCTCATGTCCGGGTATCCTCCGGTTAAGGCTTGTTGAGATTCAATTCAGGCTTTCACTTTAGGGGCACGCTGCTCGGGACGAAGCTGAGCCGTGAAGAACCTGTCGGCATCATCGGGGTCGACTACTTCACCCGAACCGTTCACCAGCGGTTCCTCGTAATCGTTCCAGCCGCGCAGGCCTGTCTTAAGAGAAACGACGTTTTCAAATCCGAGAACCTGCAGTGACCAGGCAGAAAGCAGACTGCGGTGTCCGGAGCGGCAAACGACGACGACTTCCCGCTTTCTCGCCTGAACGAGTTCCGGCAGCGTCTCTTCATGATCCCATTCGCAGGCTGATTCGAGAATGCCTCTGGGAATGTTGACCGATCCCTCGATATGCAGGTAATCAAATTCGAATGGCTCGCGAACATCGACAATCAGGATATCCTTATTTTCCTTCATCCGGTCGACAAGGTCCCAGGGCATGATTTCCCTGACCCCGGAAAGGGTGTCGGCAATAAGTTCGATAAATCTGCGCATTCTTTATTGACCTCCTTTACTTCACGCTTCCGACTGGCCCCATCCCCTGATCATGCAAGGCCGGAGCTGCAGAAGCGCACAGGAAAGATGAAAGCCCCCAGCCAAGGGCACCCTGCCTTGCAATATCAACACAAGATTTGCTTGAGCGACCTTAAAAACCCTTCTGCTTTTTTATGGAATATGTGCATCAACCGGTTCAGCTGATGCAGTCTTGCCGCAGGAACACCAGACAACTGCAATAAGCCAGGCAGTTCGAGATGTTCACAGGACCCAATCATGGACTGTATAACTATAAAGTAATATAGTAATAAATTTATTTTTTTCCTGCAAACAATCAACCTGATTTTTTTTCGTCAGTCTCCTGTTGCTCCGGCAACATGTCGTCAGGCAGATATATCCAACAGGACTGCAATTCCTAATGAAACGGCACAGGATTAAGAGCCTGTTTTACTACTAAAAAACATCTTAACAGTCTATCCCCTTGTCCCGGATGACAAATTCACAGCTCGTGCAGCTGACAAGGATTGACCGTTTTGATCTACGCATTAAAATAAGCCTGAAAGGATTTGAACTTGCTTTCTTAAACGAATGAACGGATATATGCGAAGGTGGCACAGGGAGCTGCCATGGCAGCCAAAGAAGAGCTTTTGAAAGATCCGTCCTGAAAACAAACAGTATCACCAACAGCGGCCTGTTTATCCGCAAGGATCATGCGCGTTATGATTTTATCCACTCCGCTTTCTCTGAAACAAAGCCGTCGTTGCAGAGAACCGGTAAACGAGGATGAAAACCATCTGTCAGATCTTATTTGCCAATGGAGTCCTGCAGAAGGTCGGGGAAGCGATTGTGGAGATCAAATGGCGGCTCTGCCAGAGTAACGTCGCTTATGGCTATGAAAAATTGTCGGCATTGGTTCTTCAGTCCGGGCAGGTGGCTATAAATCGAGCAGGTGTTAGCGGCAAAGGCATCGGTGAACATGCGGAATCCAGAGATAGCGTTATGGTAAAATGCATTGCGATAAAACGATATAGCTCCGGAAACCGCACGATCTTATGACCGCAGCTGATCTTTCAGCGGCTGCCGCAGAACGATTTCCCGAATTCGACCGTGTCAGGAATCCTGTCTTCGATCTCTTCTTTCGTGCCGATGGTATAGTCCCACACAGGCCAGCCGAGTGCAGCCCTTTTGCCGTCGAGCATCTGCAGGATATCCTCGGAGGTCCGGTATGGATCGGGATTCCAGTTCATAGCGGCTCCTACCATCGACCGCATCCGGTTACTGACGAAATCGATGAAACGGTCGGATGCCAGCGTGTTGTCCTGGACACAGGAATAGGTTTCAATGCCGTTCATGATAAACGAGTAGCGGGCTCCCATGGTTTTTTCCGCTGCCGGATCGGCCGCCACCATGGCGAAAGGCATCGCCGGGTTCGGCAGCCCCGCGGCATTTGCCGTGTATGCCATGATCTGGCTCGCCCTTGTGCTGTCGGTACATGCACCGACATGCAGAACCGGCGGAATGTCGAGGTTCTCGACCAGTTCGCGCAGACGTGGCCCGCAGAGCTTCGATGCCTCCGGGTGTGCAAGCCCGGCAAAGAGAAGCCCCATACCCGAACAGCCATGTGCCGTGACCAGCACATCGTTCAGCATGAGCTGGCGTGCGATGACGACCTGGTTGCGTTCAAAAACAGCGCCGCGGATATTGCCGCAGGAGCCGAAGTTGGCTATTCCCCTGATTTTTCCCTCCTGCAGCATCCGGGCAAGGCCGTGGATCTTCTTATCCGGCATCGAACCATCGAAAAGCCGTGCTACCTCCTCGACGCTGAAGCCGAGTTCGACTTTGGCCCTGATGTCGGGAATATGCACTTTTTCTGGAGCACGATTGCGGTAATTGGCAATTGCTATGTCGAGGATCTCCTCGGCGAGTTCATAAATCCTGTCAAGGTTCTGCAGGTAGTAATCGAGTTCGAGTACGATTGCCCCTTCCTTGCGTCCCGAAGGCGAGGTGGTGATTACCCTGGTATGGAAGCGCGCGGCTACCGGCATCATGCCTGGCAGCACATCCTGCTGGTCAACGACGATTGCTTCGAACGCTCCGGTCGCCACAGCCATTTCAGCCGACGAAGCCATGGCCACGAGCGGAATATTGAGGTCGCGCTCGATGAACTCGCCCCCGGTGCAGCACATGCCGTAGAGTTTAATCTCTGCAGCGCCTGCGGCCCTGACCTTTTCCATGATCTTCGGCGTACCCACGATGTCGCAAATGGCAAAGGCAACCATGGGTGCATGCCCGTTGATACCGATGTTGATGCATCCCTCCTTCCGGATGCTGCCAAGGTTCACGTTGAGTTTCGAGCGCTTCGGAAGGCCGTACACGATATCCGTGGCGAGGGAGGTTGAGACCACGGTGGTCATCGCATAGGCTACAACCGCTCGCATGAAAGCCTGCATGTGGCTCTCGAAATCGGAGTCGGTGCCGTGGCTGGTCAGGTTGTTGACCTCGAAACACTCATGATAGGGACTGATGGGGATGACTGCGAGTTTCTCCCAGAGCGCCGAACGCTCCCTCTGGGCAAGAGCGAAAATGGTATCGTGTCGCCGGGGAAGCGAGCGCTGCAGGTCGTCGATGAAACGGTCGGCGATCTCCACACAGACCTGCTCGACGCTCTTTCCTCCGGTTTCGAGCCCGAGCACCTTTGCAACAGCCCATGCCTTTTCAGGGCACCTGATGGGGATGGGAGAACTACCGTCAGCAGCGCTCTTCAGTGCGATGAAAACTTCACGGGCGTGCGCTCCGTGGGCGGCCATGCCCGATGCGAGCCGCCGCAGAGCATTGCCGGCAACGATCAGGTCTACATCCTTGCCGCAGATCGAACGGGGATGCTTTTCGTTGACCCGACACGGTCCGTAAGAGCAGAAAGCGCAGCATGCCCCGGTGAGACCGAACCCGCACTGGGGGTGCTGCTCCATGAAACGGTCGAAGGTATTTCCTATCCCCTCGCTATCCATATGGCTGACCATCTCGGCCACAGCCTTGTTGGCTGTGTGCCGTATGACCTCTTCCTTGGTGAAGTTGAGCTTGTGCACAAGCTTGATCCTCTCGCCGAGCGGCATTCCAGGACGGTATTCAGGCGCCTGTCTCGACCTGGTCAGTTCGTCTTCGTAACGGTACGGTTTTTCATCTGGCATGATACTCCTCCCTTAATGATTTCATTGCTTTTTCATCGACCTTACAAGGTTTACCAGGTCATCGATCTGGGAATCGGTGAGGCTTTCCTGCCATGACGGCATGTAACGGGCATTGGGACGCTCCTTATCCTGAATGCCTGAGGAAATGATCATCCTGAGGTCTTTGTCGCTCATTCCCTGCACCTCGCTGCCGCCGAGTGGCCTGATGGCGATGCCGATTTTTCGGGCAACCTCACCATCGCCATCACCTGCCCGTCCATGGCACATGATGCAGGACATCCCATAAATGTCCCCGGCTTTATAGCCTGTGCGCTTTTCGAGTTCGACGGGCACCCCCCTGTTGAGCACGCGGATGTATGCCACGATATCCTCGATCTGGCTGTAGGTCAGCTGCATGCCCAGAGGGCGCATGTGGATGGACTTGCCGTGCGCAGCGCCGCCTTTGCTGATGACATCGTGTATTTCACGGTCTGTTTTACCGGCGAAGTAATCCGGATCGGCGAGATTGACGGGCCTAGTCGACAGCGTCCTGGCATAGGGGCCGTCGCCCCAGCCGGTCTGGCCGTGACAGATGAAACAGTAGCCGAGATAGAGACGAAGGCCGTCGATTGCCCGCTCATTCGTGGTCGGGTCTTTTTGGGATGCCGCAACGGCTGCCGCCTTCACAGGCGCAGTCCCGGGAGTTGCTGGAGGGCCTTCCTTGCATCCCGCAAAGATGCCGGAAACGAGGATGAGCATAACGATGCCTGCCCGGCAGGCAAGCCTGGATGAAGTTCTCTTGTTTTCCATGATGCTTTTGCATTTTCCGTTAAAAAACCAGGTCAAGCTCCTCATCTTTCAGCGATGAATAGAGCTGGATGATCTGATCACGCATCTCGCCGAACTCACGGTCAGTTCTGCAGACCAGCTCATGCCGTGGTCGAGGAAGACGGTTTTCGAGGATTTTCTTTACCCGGCCGGGATTGATATCCATAACACAGATCTTGTCGGACAGGAATATCGCCTCATCGACATCATGCGTCACGAAAAAGATCGTCGTCTTCGTTTTTTCCCAGGCTTTGAGTATCTGTATCTGCATCTCCTCCTTGGTAAGCGCATCGAGCGCTTCGAACGGTTCATCCATGAGCAGGATCCTCGGGCTGTTCGCCAGGGCTCTTGCGATAGCCGCCCTCTGCCGCATACCTCCGGAAATCTCATGCACCATGCTGTTCTCGGCGCCTTTCAGTCCGACGATTTCAAGCTGTTCCCCTGCGATTCGATGCCGCTCTTTCCTGGAGACACCCTTGAGTTCGAGCCCGAGTTCGACATTTTCCCTGACGCTCCTCCATGGAAGCAGTGCGTATTCCTGGAAAACCATCCCCTTGTGGGGGCCCGGCCCGTGCTCTTCCCTGCCGTCGAGAATGACGCTGCCAGATGACTGCTCGATCAGTCCCGCCACTATCTGGAGGGTAACCGATTTCCCGCAGCCTGTGGGCCCGAGGATACAGACGAATTCCCCTTCGTCGATCTCCAGGTTGACCTTTTCAAGCACCTTGAACTCCGCACCATCCTTGAGGAAGGTCTTGCTGACATCCCTGAGTTCGAGAAGAGGCACTCCTTTCGCTTTCGTTTCGCTCATACCTTGTATTGCTTTTGTTGTTGCGTTATTTTGGATCAACCAACCGCACATGTTCTCATTCCAGCATCCTTCTTGATCACGTTCATCACTGTTTCGCGGAACGAAACGAACCTGTGATGAAAATCGAGATCGCGCGCCGCGCTGCCGAGCCTCGGCCGGGGAAGCGGGTTCGACAGGATATCGTCAATGCCGCCCTGTTTGTCGAGCACGACGATGCGATCGGAGAGTTTGACCGCTTCATCGAGATCGGATGTGACAAAAATCACCGTATTTTTTTCTGTTTCCCAGATTCGGGTGATCTCCTGGTGCATGGTCATCCTGGTTTTCGAATCGAGCGCGTTGAATGCGCCGTCCATAAGCAGGATCTTCGGTTTTATGGCAAGGATCATGGCGAGTGATGCCCTGCGTTTCATTCCTCCGGACAGCTCAACGGGATGCTTTTTTGCAGCGTACCCCAGCCCGACCATCTCGAGATACCGCATAGCCTCATCTCTGCGATCCTTTTCGGACATTTCGCGATTCCTGAACTCGAAACCGAGTTCGACATTTTTCAGTACGGTCCTCCAGGGCAGAAGGGCGTATTCCTGGAAAATCATGCCCCGGTCGGCTCCCGGGCCGGTCACCGGGGCCCCTTCGAGCAAAATCGAACCTGAGGACGGGAACTCGAGCCCCGCAATGAGCTTGAGCATGGTAGATTTGCCGCAGCCCGTAGGGCCGACGATAACCAGAAACTCGTTTTTCAGCACATCGAAAGTGCAGTCGCGCAAAACGCATACGCTTCCCCGTCCCTTGGAATAGGTCTTGGAAACCTGGCGGACACTGATCAGGATATCTTTTCCAGTATTCATGTATACTCCTTCAGATTTTCCAGGAAAATTTATGGATGAGCCACCTGTTGACGGAATCGAGGAGGTAACCGATCATGCCGATAACCATAATGGTAGCCATGAGCTGATCGTAGCGGAACCGGTCCCTGGTATCGAGAATGAAGTAACCAAGGCCGTCCGGCACACCGAGCATTTCCGCAGGGACGAGGATGATCCAGCTCACTCCGACTGCAAGACGCAAGCCGGTAAGCATATCGGGTACCGCGGCAGGGATGATCACCTTGCGCAGGATCCCCGCATCCCGGGCACCCATGGTACGCGACATGTTGACCCAGAGAGGGCTTACCCTGCCGGCACCGTGGGAAGTATTGAGGATGAGCGGCCATATGGCAACAAGCCAGAGCAGAAAAACAACGGAAACATCACCAACACCGAATATGATTATGGCAATCGGCATCCAGGCCAGCGGTGAAATCATCCGCATGAACTGGAAAACCACATAGGTCATCTGCTCGATCCGTTTGAAATAGCCCACCAGTACACCGACCGGCAGTGCCACCACAACGGCGAACGACAGGCTTATAAGAACTCGGCGCAGGCTCGGCAACGCATGGTGAACGAGCTCGCCGTTTTTTATCATTTCAATGAGGGCAAGCATTGCCGCAACAGGTGAAAACGACTCGCTGAATTCACTGCCGAAAAGCTTGAATACGCTTGCCGCCTGCCAGACCGCGAGGAAAACGATAACGCCAAGCACATAATACAACCGGTCGGCAATAAGGGCCATAGCCCCTGAACTGTTTTTGTTTGGGTTTGCCATATCGTAAAATGGTTTTTCAGGTAGTACTTGAAATCACTCTATCAGAACGGGGGTTCAAATCAAGGGCTCATCTCAACAGGTTGTCAGGGAGAATCCGGAACAAGGCCCCCTGAACCGGAGAAACTGTCATATACATGCAATGACAGATGGAGATTCAGCTGACGGGAAGCCTGACGATGCAGCAGACAGAGCGCGAAAATCAACGTGCCGCTGGTGCATCGGCCTAATACAACCAGTGCCGCCGGCAGTTGCCGGCAGGCACTGGTAAGAGGAATAGCACCGCTCTGTCAGACCTTGATGATCTCTTCACGGACCGTCGGCGTTTTCACATCGACACCTGCGAAGAGGGAAAGACCTCCAAGTTCCGCTGCGGCAGCCTCCACACCGGCAGTATACATCAGCTCGCTGTGGACCTTTGCCGGATCCAGTGACTGCAGGAAACTCACATCGCCATCCATTTTTGTCAGCTTCATCATTTCGACGATATGCCTGGTCGCCGATTCGAACTGGTATGGCTCATAAGAGATTCGCCTGGTCTGCCATTCCGGATGCTGAATGGCTCCGGTACCGCCATTGGCCCCGTAGGTTTCCAGATCGTATTTCATCATGGCTCTCTTGACGATTTTTTCCGGCAGCGGAAGGTACTGCGCCCCGTCCTTGGAAAGGATATGCGCCGCCTGCTCTGCATTGTTGAGGGCCCAGAGTTCCGCCTTCACAAGCGCCTGGATCACCTTGTGCGACCATTCACGGTCTGCGAGATCCTTTTCGTTCATGACAGCCACGCAACAGGGATGGTTTTTCCAGACATCCCCGGTAAAACGAACGATTTTTCCACCTGCAAGCACTTCACCCGCGGCATTGAAAGGCTCCGCGACGATATAGCCGTCGATTGCCTTTGACGCCATGGCGGTAGGCATATCCGGCGGTGCCATCACAAAAAGGTTCATCTGCTTTTTTCCGAGCGGAGCGGTTTTGCTTTGAATTACAGTCTCGATGCCATACTCCCGGGCGATCATCTGTATGATGATATTATGCATGGAGTACCAGTAGGGGATGGCGATCTGCTTTCCGCCAAGATCTGCATAGGAATTGATCCCGCTCTCCTTGCCGACGGTGATCGCAGAGCCGTTGATATGGTCCCAGGCAACGACCTTGACCGGAAATTTCTTGCTGTAGCGCATGTAGATCGGGATCGGAGCAAGAAGATGGGTCAGGTTGAAACGCCCGGCCATGAACGCCTCTGCCATGGGGGCCCATCCCCGGATCAGTACCGGCTTTTCAGACTCGAGGCCGAGCTCCTTGTAGAATCCCAGTTCATGGGCAAGGATGATCGGGGTTGCATCGGTGATCGGCAGATAGCAGCTCGTGACTTTTTTCGACGATGATTTTCCCGCTGACGCACTGCCGCCCTCAGGGCTTTTTGAACAACCCTGGAGCAGTTGGGATCCTGCCAGCACGGCTCCAAAGCCCAATGCCGAAGTTTTCAGAAAATCCCTGCGGCTGGACATACCTTTCTCTTTGCTCATGGCGGTCTCCTTGATTTCGGTTATGAAAATGACAGGCTTTCAATTCAATAAAGTTGCGTTACCCCGGGGTACATCAGGCCGGGAACCTTGTCCGGTTTACTGAAACCCGTTTCATGCGCGGCCATGCCCGACATGAAATCCGGCAAAATAACAATTGTTAACCGCGAGAAATAAAATATCCCCACGAGTGTGGCGTCCGGTCTCTTCGCCGCACATCGAAATTATGTAGATGACAGGTGAAATTTTCCTGAGGGATGAGAAATCTCGGCAAAAAAAGAACGTATAACTATACGCTCATTCAATCTAATGACCTGATGATAAAAAAACAAACGAAATAATAACAATCGTTAATTTTCAAGGGAATCGACAAGTGAATCGATATGCCCGCGTATTCCCGGACATGCCTCATAGGGTATGCAGCCCTTCATGTCCGCATCGACCGCTTCGGTGTCGAAAGAAATCACCGCCCGGATGTCGTTCGTTCCAAGCATCGAGGAAATCTGCGCAAGCTGGCCGTCGTTGTGGATTTTGTTGGCTATATAAGCAATTTTCGGTATCCCGGCCTGACGGGCAAGGGTTGTGATTTTCTTTGCCGTGCTGACCGACCGTGAACCTGGCTCGACAACGATGAGCAGCAGGTCGACCGACTGGGCGGTCCCCCTTGTAAGATGCTCGAAACCCGCCTCCATATCGAGCACCACCCATTCATCCCTTTCGACCATCAGATGGCGGAGGAACGAGCGCAGAAGTGCGTTTTCCGAACAATAGCATCCGGTGAGGGCTTCCTTCAGTCCGCCCATCACCATTACCCGAATACCGTTAACCTCAATTGAAAACTTTTCGATTAGATCATCAGTCCTGGGATTCAGCACGAAATAGCCGCCCATATCGCCGGGTTTTGCCCCGGTGCGCTCTTCGATAAGGCTTTTCTGCTCGATAAGCGGGATGATGCGGCCGTTTTTTTCCGGGTCATATCCGAGAGCCTCGGCGAGGCTGCCGTTGGGATCGGCATCGATCGCGAGTACCTGCCGGCCACGTTTTGCAAGCCCATAGGCGATCATGGAACTTATGGTGGTTTTGCCCACCCCACCTTTTCCGCTTATTGCGATTTTCACGGGCTGTTCTCCTTGAGGTTTTATTAGCATTGAAAAAGAGAGCCCGGGGTTATCATGCTGACATTGCAGGAAACCTCTGGCTCAATGTCCTCCGGAGACAATCCCGGCGGCGGCAAAGAGAAGTACCGCCACCTGCAGAATAGTCATCACCGTGTAGATCCTGTCTTTTTCGCGAATGAACGACGGAACGATCCAGGAAAGACAGATAACGGTAACCAACGCAAGGTAATTGATCGAGGCATAGCTCAGTACATCACCTCTGCCGAGGTCAGTAACCCAGTTCCACCCTGAAGGTACCTGAACAGCCTTGTGAAATTCCGATGCCTTGAGATGCCAGTGCATTGCGACTTCCGATGCCGGCGCTGCCGATGGCAAGAAACCGGATAGGTAAATAAGATACCCGGCGGCGATAAAAAGCATACCGATAGTCGAACAAACTCCCAGTACGGCAGCATAGTCAAGCTGAACCCTGTTTGCATGAACTGCTTCTTTCATAATCGTGCTGGTGTCTTTTTTAAATTCCAAAGCTTTTAAGAAGGGCCCTCAGACCGGCAACGGCAAGGAGCGCGATGACGGCACGCCTGACAACGCTTGTATGCACTTTTGTGAGGAGTTTCGCCCCTATTTTCGTGCCGAGCATCATGCCGGCGATTGAGGGCACAGCAATCAGCGGGAGAACCGCGCCTTTATGGAGGTAAACCCATGCTGCAGCCGTATCGTTGATTGAAAGAACAAACACGCTTGTCGCCACCGATACCCGAAGAGGTGCTCCAAGGACCAGGTTGAATACCGGTACATTGGCAAAACCCGCTCCAAGCCCGAACATCCCGGCCATGAAACCGATGACGATAAAAAGCAGCAGCCCGGTCGGCGTCCGATGGATCTGCCAGTCGATATCTTTTTTGAGATGTTCATCATAATAGACACCGTAGATATGGAGAGCTTTCGACAGCGCATCGGGATTTTCGATATTCGGGTATGCCGAATTTTTCGAACGGTACATGACAAAGGAAATGAAAACGATGGTCAGGCCCAGAAGAAGTTGGACCATCTTTTCCGGCATGGCGAGACCGACCATGGCCCCGACAATCGAACTCATGGACCCGATCAGCGCCATGGAGAGCGCGAGTTTGAGATTGGCGAGACCTTTCCTGAGAAGTGGAGAGCCTGCGGACAATGCGCCCGAAAGAGCTACAAGAAGTCCGGCACCCCGGACAAAGTCGATATGAAAAGGAAAAAAGCTGCTGACGATAGGCACAAAAAGCACACCACCGCCGACACCGGCGATGACGGCAATAATGCCAAGCATAAAGGTAAAAACAAAGAGGATGATCATCCAGACCCACCAGGCGAGCTGCGCCCCCTGCTGAACCTGTTCAGCGGCAGTTGCCGCTGCGGGTATGATAAAAAGCACCCCTGCAAGAAATGCCGGAATGAGTGTTTTGAAAATTCTCTCCCTGGCGGTTGTACTCATGATACAATTAACAAAAGGTTGCGCAAGAACTTACAGGTGTCGATCCGCTGCCGGCCGGAGACGAAAGACTGGCCGACAACGAAGGTATACGTGCTTTAGGGCACCTCTATTTATATATTCCGAACCCCTATTGCTGAGTTGGGCTGTGCCCGAAACCCTCATGTACCCTGTGTACACTCCGGTTTCTCCGCTCCGTCCGCCTTGCACTCGTGCTTCTCATGACAATAAATAGAGGTGCCCTTTACTATCAC
This sequence comes from uncultured Chlorobiaceae bacterium, assembly GCA_903928225.1. GTDB lineage: Bacteria > Bacteroidota > Chlorobiia > Chlorobiales > Chlorobiaceae > Chlorobium. Next base: position 46,646 of record CAIYPU010000107.1, on the reverse strand, counting down.
TCTTTGCCGATATAATAGGTTTTCTCGTCCGGCCTGAAGGGACGGTTGAGCCAGAGCGGCCTGCGAAGTCCTCCCGGTCCCGGAGCGGGCCTCGTCATCGCGAGCCACTCCTTGTATATCTGGAACGAGCGCTCGGTATCGACAAAGACATCCCCGTACTGGTCGTTCCTGTGCGCCTTTTCAATGCGCACTTTCTGGTGCCAGCAGTGCATGCCGCTGATGGGGTCCGGATGGACAGGGAAGGTGATGTTCTGGTGAACGCCTCCGTCCGACCAGAAAATCCTCGATGAATCGGGATCGCTGCTCTCGTAGGGCTGGATATTCTCCTCGACCCGCATTTTCCACTTGCCGGTGCCCTCCCTCGAGATATTGACCCGGTTGAATGCCCAGCGGTTGCTTTCGGGGTCCTGCTTGCGGCGCCAGCGACCGATATGGTGCGAGCAGGCAAGCACCCCCGGCATGATGCCTTCGGTCACCCATGCGCGGTTGACGAAAAAGCCGATGTCGGTGTTCACCCGGACCAGATCGCCGTTTTCGATCCCGAGCGACGCGGCGTCCGAGGTATTGATCCAGACCGGGTTGCGGTGGGCGATCTCGGTCAGCCATTTTGCGTTCGCCGAACGCGAGTGGATCAGTACCGGAAGCCTGAAGGTCGGCACCAGCACAAACTCGCCTTTCGAGTGGTCCATGGTCTCGTGGTGGATATGGCTCTTGATGTAAGCCGGCATACGGTACTCCGGCCATTTCCAGTCCACCATGGTTTGCGAACGGAACTCCTGTTTCTTCGACGGCGTGGGGAAGCCGGTGCATGGACGGCCGTCCACCTGGACGCCGACTGCCTTTCCGTTTTTCGTGATCAGTCCGCTCTCCGGGTTGACCGAAGAACCGGCGAGGTCGCCCTCGGGAACGGCTTTTTCATTCAGGCTGTACACGTTGCTTTCCACTTCGAACGCGCCGTACTTCTGCATGTAGTCGAATGCCGTAAGCCCCTCTGCGGCGGCTTTTTCCGGCAGACCCGGCGTGTGCTCGAAGATGTAGCGGTAATATTCCTCGATGGTTATTTTCTCGCCCGGCCTGTACGGCGACATGACATACTGCCGGATGCCGAGGCTTCCGTCGGGGTCGATGCGCCAGGTGAGCTCGATCCAGAATTCGTCCTCTTCCCACACTTCGCCGGGATTTGCCTCCCAGGTATGGGTCACCGGTTTGCCCATCCTGCGCATCGCTGCGCGCAGGACCGGCTGGCGGAAAGCAAGCCATTTTCCGGCATGGGTTTCATAACTGATGATGTCGTGCCGTTCCGGGGCGTGGCCCATAGGCAGAACATAATCTGCGAAATATGCCGTTTCGCTCCAGGTCGGCGTAAGCGCGGCATGCAGGCCGATTTTCGATTCATCCTCGAGCGCCTCGATCCAGGAGAAGCCGTCCGGATAGGTCCAGACCGGGTTGAACACCCTCGTGAAGTAGACGTCGAGCTTGCCACGGCCGTCCTTGAGGAAATGGGGCAGCAGGAAGCTGAGCTCGAAATGGGCGAGCGGGTACTCGTCGGGCAGGTGGAGCGGGTTCCAGAAGGTCTGGGGTTTCGGTTCTGCAGGAACGTGCGGCTTGAATTTGTTCCACGCGCTCGGAGAGGTGCCGCCCGGAGTTCCGACGCTGCCGGTGAGGACGTTGAGGAAATGCAGGGTGCGGGAGACCGCCCATCCACCGAGGTTGCCGCTGCTGGCGCTGCGCCAGACATGGGTCGAGAACTGCGTGCCTGCGGCCCCGATGCGGCGGGCCACATCGACAATCATGGCCGGATCGACTCCGCTTTCTCCGGAAGCGAACTCCGGGGTGAACCCGGCATACTCTTTTTTCAGCCCTTCGATAAAGTTTTCAAACGTGACCGGGGTGCCGGGATACTCCTTGCCCAGGTAATCCTGCCAGTTCACCCAGTTTTCAAGGTACTCCCTGTTGTAGAGCCCCTCGTCGATAATGACTTTCGCCATGGCGAGCAGCACGGCCGGCTCGCTGCCGGGATAGCTCGGCATCCAGTAGTCGGACATGCTCGCGGTGTTGGAAAGACGGGGATCGAGCACGGCAAGCTTTGCACCTTTCATGCGGGCCTCGATGATGCGCTGCGAATGCGGGTTGAAATAGTGACCCGATTCGAGGTGCGCACTGACCAGCAGGATGAATTTCGCATTGGTGTGGTCGGGAGACGGCCTGTCGAACCCTTCCCAGATGGCGTAACCGAAACGTGCGCCCGAAGAGCAGACGTTGGTGTGGCTGTTGTGGCCGTCGACATTCCACGCCCTCAGCACCCACTCCATGAACCCTTCATGGCCAGGCCTGCCGACATGGTAGGAAATTTCGTTGTTGCGCCCTTCGATGATGGCTTTACGCATCCTGCCGGCAATGTCGTCGAGCGCGCTGTCCCAGCTCACCCGCTGCCATTTCCCGTCGCCGCGTTTTCCGACACGCTTCATGGGGTAGAGCACCCTGTCGGCGTCCTCAACCTGGTTGAGCGTGGCAGGGCCTTTGGCGCAGTTGCGCCCACGGCTTGCCGGATGGTACGGATTGCCCGTCAGCTTGCGGATCTGCATGGTCTCCTTGTCGACATAGGCGAGGAGGCCGCATCCTGCTTCGCAGTTGAAGCAGGCCGTGGGCACGAGCATGTAGTTCTTCGCTTTGCGCTCGGGCCAGCTCTTCGAATCGTATTCAACCCAGTTGTCCCATTCGGAAGGCGGCGGGCAGTTGACTTCGGCGCCTTCCTGTGCGGCGCGCGGGGCCGGGGCCGCGCTCTCTTCGCGGTGCAGGTCCGGAATGAGGTGCAGCTTCTCTGCTATGGTTTCTATAACGGTCGGCTTGTGGGAATAGCTCATATTTGGCTCCGGCACATGGTTAACTTAAGGGAATTCTCTGAGGGGCCAGCACCCAGACCTTTTCGGTGAAGAAAACACCAGAGAGGCCGAGGATTGCCGCGGCAAGAAGCAGCAGCGGGTTGTCAGGCAGAAGGACAAGGAGAAGCGGAAGCACGTTGCCGGCAAGGAAACTTCCTTTCCAGAACTGGTTTTTCAGGCTGCCTCCCCGGATGATCTCGGCAGCACGCTCTGCCGATAACGAAGGATGTTTGCCATAAAGCTCGATCAGCATGACCGCGATATGGAGCCCGAAAAAGGCGGCCATCACCATGCGGAGCAGGGGCAGGAGTACCGAGGCATCGGCGGTGAAAACAGCGAGCACAAGCATGAACGAACCGCCGGCAAGCAGCGAGTTCAGGAGCATGTGCAGGAGCAGCATCGGGCTCTGCCAGAAATCGCGCCCTTTCGCGGCTCCGAACAGGAAGGCGGTATAGACGGCGGTCAGCAGCGCGAAGATGGTGCTGCCGAGGAGGGCTGCCTGTTCAAGCACCGGAAGCTGCAGGTATTTCGCAGCCCCCCAGAGCACGAGGAACGCTCCATACCCGGTTATGGTCAGGCCGCCGCGCACAAGCCACGAGCCGAACTGCGGACGGAGCATGACCGATGAAAAACGGTCGGGGCGGTCGAGGTCCTTGATGAGGAAGCCGCCGGTCAGCGCAAGCGAAACAAGCGAAACTACGAGGACTCCCCACTGCATGGCATCGGGAAGCTGCTGACCGAAAATCGTCACGAGAGCGGCAAAAAGAAGGAAAATACCGGCGGAAACCGCTTTGGAAGTCACATATGCCGGAACTTCCCAGCCCCATACGGCGCCTTTCGACGGAATGTCATAAACCCTGCGGGTTTTCGGGCCGGCGACAGGGGTTTCGTGAACGCTTTTTTCGATTGCGGGGGCACCCTTGCCCTTGCCGGCGAAGTGGCCGACCCCTCTCGACTGCTCGCTCCAGTGGTAGCTCTGCTGCGGCGGGGCCTGGAGCGGATCGAGCGAAGCGCCGTCACCGTTGATGTAGAACAGTTTCGGAGATGTCCCTTTTTCCGGCCGGCGAACCACGGTCCTCTCGGACGAAAGCAGCGCTGCGATTCCGCTCTTCGGATCGTCGAGGTCGCCGGAGACTATCGCCTGCTGCGGACAGATCGCAACGCATGCGGGCTGAAGACCGACTTCCTTGCGATGGGCGCAGAAGTTGCATTTGGCGGAGGTATGGGTATCGGGATCGATATAGAGGGCATTGTAAGGGCAGGCCTGTGCGCATGCCTTGCAGCCGATACAGCGGCGGCCGTCGAAATCGACGATGCCGTCGGGCCGTTTCTGCAGGGCCTCTACCGGACAGATGCCTACGCAGGGCGGCTCCGCGCAATGATTGCAGCGCAGGACGGTAAAATAGCGTCTGGTGTTGGGGAACTCACCCTTTTCGACATACTTGACCCATGTCCGGTTGACCCCGAGGGGCACCTGGTTCTCGGATTTGCAGGCTACGGTGCATGCATGGCATCCGATACATTTGCGGGCATCGATGACAAAGCCGTAATTCATGTAGTGGTTTTCTCTATTGATTAATTGCTGCTGCCGTTCCGGGGGCGCCCTTCCTGAAGAGCCTCATGGCGCATTCCCGATCATTTGCCGGTCATTTGCTCTGAAATCCGGCCCGATGTCCGGGAAATGGTGCCGCCTGATCTCAATCACGTCTCACGGACACGTTTTTTTATAAATAAAAGCATTCCGCAATCCCTGACAGAGGCGCTATCCCGAGAAGAGTATCTCCTGGAGCAAAAGGATACGGCCGACGGATTGTCATCAGGCTGCCGACTTGATGACTACATTATTATATAACTGAATAGCAATATTAAGGGAAAATATCCATTCATCAAAATGTTTCCGGGAAAACAATGGCTTTTTGACGGCCACGAAGAAAGAAATCCCCGTTCTCAGTCAGATGACAATGCGGAAGAGAGCCGCGGGATTTGAAAGATTACCGGTGATTTACTAATATGGGGATTTCCCCGCTGATCTCTTTAACAGCAGAATTCAGTGCTATTTCATCCCTTTTGTCAACCAGAAAACAGCATGCACCATGAGCGCACACATCTATAAAAAAATTGAAATCGTAGGATCTTCCGAGTCCAGCATCGAAGACGCGGTAAACAATGCGGTGACCAAAGCCGCCGAATCCGTGAGGAACATTCGCTGGGTCGAGGTAGTGGAGACCCGTTGCCATGTCGAAAACCAGAAGATCGCCTACTGGCAGGTCGCCGTGAAAATCGGCTTCACACTCGACGAAAACTGAATTCACGCAGCGATTAATTCGTTTGCGGAACAACCGCATGGAGTAATAAAAGCCGGGTGCACCTCTTTGGGTGCACCCGGCTTTTATTTTCCTATCAAACTTCCTGACCCTGTCATTCTGTCTTTTTCCTGTCATTCTGAACGAAGTGAAGAATCCATAAATACTGTCAAGTAACAAAATGGATCCCTCATTACGCTGCGCTCCTTTCTGAATGACACCGATGTTTCAGATCAAACTTCCTGACCCTGTCATCCTGTCTTTTTCCTGTCATTCTGAACGAAGTGAAGAATCCATAAATTACTGTCAAGTAACAAAATGGATCCCTCATTACGCTGCGTTTCTTTGCGGAATGACAGCCCGTCAGCAGAGGCTTCTTCCATGCTGCCTGCTGCTGCCGGAACAATCGGCCCTCAATGTTCGACCGTATAGTTTTCCGGCGCCAGGCTCCAGTGCTCCGGCGACAGCCACAAGGTCGAAAGCAGCAGTTCGCGAATAAGGCTGAACTCCTTGGGCAGCCTGTCGTAAATCATTTCGAACAGCTCCTCATGCGACAGGAGCTCGTTTTTCCACGCTTCGCGGTCAACCGACATCAGTTCGGAGAACTTCTCCATGGTCATCTCTTCGAGACCTTCCCAGTTGATGGCCTCATGCTTCGGCATCCAGCCGAGAGGGCTTTCGATAGCGGATCCCCTGCCATGGACGCGGTCGACAATCCATTTCAGCACACGCATGTTTTCACCGAAACCCGGCCAGAGGAATTTGCCGTTCTCGTCCTTGCGGAACCAGTTGACCCCGAAAATCCTCGGGGGATCCATGACCGTCCGTCCGACATGGAGCCAGTGGTTGAAATAATCCGCCATATGGTAGCCGCAGAACGGGAGCATGGCAAAAGGATCGCGTCGCACATCGCCGATTTTTCCGGCAGCGGCAGCGGTTTTTTCGGAACCCATCGTCGCGGCGAGGTAGACGCCGAAGTTCCAGTTGGCAGACTGATAGACAAGCGGGACGGTTGTTCCGCGGCGGCCGCCGAAAATAAAGGCACTGACCGGAACGCCCTGCGGGTTCTCCCAGTCGGGATCGATCGAGGGGCACTGGCTCGCCGGTGAGGTGAAGCGGGCGTTCGGGTGCGATGACGGCCGTCCGCAATCCGGGGTCCAGGGCTTGCCCTGCCAGTCGATAAGCTCGACAGGGGGAGTATCGGTCATCCCTTCCCACCAGACGTCTCCGTCGGGGGTCATGGCGACATTTGTGAAAATGCAGTTCTCCCTGAGGGTCGCCATCGCGTTCGGATTCGATTTTTCCGAAGTGCCCGGAGCTACCCCGAAAAAGCCGTACTCGGGATTGATGGCGTAGAGCCTTCCGTCATCACCCTGTTTGATCCATGCGATATCGTCGCCGATGGTGGTCACCTTCCAGCCCTCGAACGCCTCGGGCGGAATCATCATGGCGAAATTGGTCTTGCCGCATGCGCTCGGGAACGCGGCTGCCACATAGGTTTTCTCTCCTTCGGGGGATTCGACGCCGAGAATGAGCATATGCTCGGCAAGCCATCCTTCGTCACGCGCCATCGTGGATGCGATGCGGAGCGCGAAACATTTTTTACCGAGCAGCGCGTTGCCGCCGTAACCGCTGCCGAAGGAGACGATCGAGCGCTCCTCGGGAAAATGGACGATATATTTCTTTTCGTTGCAGGGCCAGGGCACGTCCTTCACGCCTGGTTCGAGAGGCGCGCCGACGGAATGGAGGCATGGAACGAACTCGGCGTCAGCCCCAAGCAGCTCGATTACCTTCCGGCCCATACGGGTCATGATGCGCATGTTGGTGGCGACATAGGGGGAGTCCGATATTTCGACGCCGATATGGGCGATATGTGAACCGAGCGGACCCATGCTGAAAGGAATGACATACATGGTGCGGCCCTTCATGCAGCCGGCGAAAAGCTGCTGCAGCCTGGCTTTCATCTCTTTCGGCGCAACCCAGTTGTTGGTAGGGCCGGCGTCCTGCCTGCGGATGCTGCAGATGAAGGTCCTGTCCTCCACCCTTGCGACGTCGCTCGGGTCCGAACGGCAGAGGAAGCTGTTCGGGCGCTTCTCTTCGTTGAGCCTGATGAAGGTACCGCTTTCGACCATCTGACGGCAGAGCATATCATACTCTTCCTGGGAACCGTCACACCAGTGGACCGCGCTTGGGCGGCAAAGTTCCGCCGTCTCCTGCACCCACTGGAGCAGTTTTTTGTTTTTCACGTAATCGGGAGCGGTAATCTGCATTGAAGTCGTGGTCATGATCGTCTTTCCGTTGTCAAAGGGTTAAATAAAAACGTCCGCAACCGGGGCACCGACTGCGGACGAGTGGAAAAGAAAGGGGAAAAACAGTCCGATCGGCAAAATCCTGCCACCGGACCCAGATACAATCGTTTCTCATAAAGACGATTTTGTGCTTCCCGGTTTACCTATTGCCTGGAGGATCATTTTTTCGAATTCCTCACGGCTTCTTGCCCCGGTAATGACTTTGGTGATCTTGCCGGAAGAGTTGACAACGAAAGAGGTGGGAATAGCCCTGATGCCTCCGTCTACATAGCCGTTGAAAGCCTTTACGATCGCTTCGTTGCCCATGACCAGCGGATAGCTGATGCGGTTCTGCCTGGCAAACTCCCGGATGGCAGGTTCGCTGTCGCTCACCGCAACTCCGATAAACGTAAATCCTTTAGAGACATACTGGTTCTGGAGATAAACCATGTCGGGCACCTCGCCCCTGCAGGGAGGGCACCAGGAAGCAAAAAAATTGATGATGTATGCCTTGCCTGCAAGCGCGGACGATCCTGCCTGACGGCCGTCGAGCGATACCGCGGAAAAAGATGGTGCTGAAGGATAGGCCTGGACCGCGGGAGCTGCCGAAAGGGGGCCGGAAGCGCTCGCCAGCAGCAGGGACGCGGCGACTGCCGCTCTTTTGAAAACAGTGGTCATTCTGGTCTTCATCATAATCATTGGAACGATTTGGTTAGTATATAAGCAATCATGGGGCATTTCATTTTACCCCGTCATTTAATATAATAATTCTTCCTTGTCAATTTGAAGCCGATAATGAGGGGAAAAACAGGTTGATGATATACCCTTTGTGTTTCTTCATCAAAAAAATTATATTTCAGCTTGATTTTTTGTATGCTGTGGCCACCTTAGCTCAGCCGGTAGAGCAACTGTTTCGTAAATAGTAGGTCGTGGGTTCGATTCCCTCAGGTGGCTCGAAGCCGGGAACGCCGTATAAAAGGATGACAGCGGTTCCGGCCCCAGGCGGCAAACCGGATCGGTATCGAAGCCTGAACGTTGATTTTACAACACATAACATCCTATCCATACTGTCACTATGCAAGAAGGCAAGATTTCCCAGATCATCGGCCCCGTTGTTGATGTTGATTTCCCTGAAGGACGCCTGCCGTCTATTCTCGACGCCTTGACCATCACGAGGCCCGACGGCACCAAGCTTGTTCTTGAAACACAGCAGCACCTCGGAGAAGAACGCGTCCGCACTGTCGCCATGGAAAGCACTGACGGTCTTGTCAGGGGGCTCAGCGTCACCAATACCGGCAAACCTATCCAGGTACCCGTCGGCCCGGAAGTTCTCGGCAGGATGCTCAACGTTGTCGGCGACCCGATCGACGGCAGAGGTGAGGTCCCATCGAAGAAATCATATTCCATCCATCGCGGCGCTCCGAAATTCGAGGAAATCTCCACGAAAGCCGAGATGTTCGAAACAGGCATCAAGGTCATCGACCTTCTCGAGCCATATTCCCGCGGCGGCAAAACCGGCCTCTTCGGTGGCGCCGGCGTCGGCAAGACCGTGCTCATCATGGAGCTCATCAACAATATCGCAAAGCAGCAGTCGGGCTACAGCGTGTTCGCCGGCGTCGGCGAGCGCACCCGCGAAGGAAACGACCTCTGGCATGAAATGATGGAGTCCGGCGTTATCGACAAGACCGCGCTCGTGTTCGGACAGATGAACGAGCCTCCCGGAGCGCGCGCACGCGTGGCGCTTACCGGCCTCAGCATCGCAGAGTATTTCCGCGACGAGGAAAACCGCGACGTGCTTCTGTTTGTCGACAACATCTTCCGTTTCACCCAGGCAGGCTCCGAAGTGTCCGCCCTTCTCGGGCGTATGCCGAGCGCTGTGGGCTACCAGCCTACCCTCGCGACGGAAATGGGCGAACTTCAGGACAGGATCGTTTCGACCAAAAAAGGTTCGGTCACATCGGTTCAGGCCATCTACGTGCCTGCTGACGACCTTACCGACCCGGCACCTGCAACGGCATTCACCCACCTCGACGCTACGACCGTGCTTTCCCGTTCGATCGCCGAGCTCGGTATCTACCCGGCTGTGGACCCGCTCGACTCGACCTCGCGTATCCTCGATCCGAACATCGTGGGCGATGACCACTACAACACCGCCCAGGCTGTCAAGCAGATCCTGCAGCGCTACAAGGACCTTCAGGACATCATCGCCATCCTCGGCATGGACGAGCTGAGCGACGAGGACAAGCTGGTGGTTTCCAGGGCACGCAAGGTGCAGCGTTTCCTTTCGCAGCCGTTCTTCGTTGCAGAAGCCTTCACCGGTCTTGCAGGCAAGTATGTCAAGCTTGAAGACACCATCAAGGGGTTCAAGGAGATCATCGAAGGCCGCCACGACAACCTCCCGGAAGGCGCTTTTTACCTGGTGGGGACCATCGAGGAAGCCGTCGAGAAAGCGAAAACTCTCTAATCACAAGCAAGAACCATGGCGAATTCCGATAAAGGTTTCCAGATAGAGATCGTCACTCCCGAAAAGCAGCACTTTTCGGGGGAGATCGTCAGTGTACTGGCACCGGGAGCTGACGGGCTTTTCCAGGTCCTCAGGAACCATGCCCCGCTGCTTGCTTCACTGAAAGCCGGCAAGGTCAAGCTGTCACTGCCCGACCGCAGCGAACAGAGCTTCACCATTGCCGATGGTTTTCTTGAAGTCAGCGGTAACAAAGCGATCCTGCTGACCGAAAGCATCTCCTGATTTTTCAAGTCTGTGAATCATTAACGTCAGCATTCCGTTTATTCGGGATGCTGATGTTTTTTTTTGCCCTATGCACATCCTCAGACCAAAAGCGCTGCGCAAGGGAGATACCATCGGGCTCGTCTCCCCGTCGTCACACTGTGTTCATCCCGAGAGGATCGAGCAGGCTGTGCGGTATATCGAAAAAAACGGGTACAGGGTCGAACCATCGCGACACCTCAACCGCATCGATACCGATCCGGCAATCGCGGACAGCCATAAGCTTCACGATCTTCACGGCATGTTCGGTAACCCGGCCATACAGGCGATCATCTGCCTGAGGGGCGGGGCAGGCGCTTCCCGTCTTCTGAAACACATCGATTACGGCCTCATCGCCGCAAATCCCAAAATCCTGGTCGGCTATTCTGATATCACCGCCCTCTCGATGGCGGTCTTCGCCAAAACCGGCCTGATCAGTTTTTCAGGCCCGATGCTCTCCACTGAACTGTACAGTCCCACACCGTATACCGAAGAGCATTTCTGGGGCATGCTCACCGATCCTACCCACGCCTTGTCGATCCGGAACAACGAAAACCACGCCATTTCCTGCATCAGTCCGGGCAGGGCTGAAGGAATGCTGATCGGAGGGAACCTTTCGGTGCTTTCGTCCATGATCGGAACGCCTTACCTGGCTCCATTCCGCGGTTCACTGCTCTTCATCGAGGACATCAACGAACCGGCATACCGTATTGACAGGATGCTGTCGCACCTTTCCAATGCCGGGCTTCTCCATGAATGCGGCGGGGTCCTGCTCGGGCAGTTCACCGGTGATAACGAGTGCCCTCTGGAAGAAGAACAGCGGCTGCAGCACATCTTCCGTTACTACTGCAACTCAGGCGAGATGAAGGGGCCCGTCATGAGAGGCCTGTCCTACGGACATATCCACGACCTCATGACGCTTCCCGTAGGCGCCCGTTTCCGCATGGAAATTTCCGAAAAGGGGAAGTTTTTTCTCGGGGCGACCGGTCCGGTCATCGAAGGATGAACGCAAGTGTTGAAACCATAACACGCACTGCGTATCTTACCGTATAAAGGAAAAGGATAAAACGTGATGGTTACCCCCGTTTTGAACACGAAGATACTCTCCCAGCACGAACATGAAACGCGCACGGAAGAAAAAAGGACGGGAACGGACCTTCTCGACCCCTGCCATGTCGTCCTGTACAACGACGACGTGCATACGTTCGACGAAGTGATCGGGCAGATCATCAAGGCAACGAAGTGCAGCCGCAGCAAGGCGGAACGATGCACCAGGGAAGTGCATAACACCGGCCGCAGCATCGTCTTTACCGGAGCGATCGGCCCATGCCTCAGGGTCAGTTCGATCCTCGAGGAAATCGCGCTGAAAACCGAAATCCAGGCAACCTGATCCCTTTAGGGCACCTCTATTTATTGTCGGGAGAAGCACGAGTGCAAGGCGGACGGAGCGGAGAAGCCGGAGTGTACACCGCAGTACATGAGGATTTCGAGCACCGCCCAACCCGAGCAATAGGAGGTCGGAACAAATAAAGAGAGGGGCCCTTCAGTAAGTCACTACCGATTTTGCTGTCATCACCTCATCGACGAGGGTACCTGCCGCGCCGATTTCAATCCCTTCGACCAGATCTTCCGAAGTTATTTTCCGTTCCCTGATGCAGGGAGAACAGAGAAAGATTTTTCCTCCCATGTCGATAAACGTCTGGATCAGAATGTCGAGGGCGAGGAATCCTTCGGCCTTTACCGTTTCAGCTTCACCTTTCCGGGCGAGCATCACTGCCGATGACTGGAGGAACATGACCACTTCCACATTCAGGGATTGTGATGCCGTGGCGAGAACAAACGGGAGGACAGCTTTTTCAGGGTTTTCCTTGCCCACGGTACTGATAATGAGGAGTTTGCTGTTCGACATGAGCGGGTAATTGACGTTTCCGGTTGAAAACGGGGGATATCCGGCACACTGCTAATGGTAAATATACTGCTGATGAACGGTTATTCCATCGGGCAGGTTGCCCGGTGCTCTTTTTTCGGGGCAGAGATTGCAGAAAACCGGCAGGCCCTCCACCGCCTCATTCCTTCCTGATTTATCGGAGAAGGTTTGTTATATTGGATGTTTTATCACGTTAAACTGCTTTTACACCGGATTATCTCCACCATTTTTCTTCAGAACGATGAGCAATTCCGATCAGTCAAGGGTCCAGACAGCCAGTCTGTCACCCGATAAAGTCATGCATAAACTCGTTTCGCTCGCAAAAAGGCGGGGCTTCATCTTCCCCTCCTCTGAAATATACGGCGGCCTGTCATCCTGCTTCGATTACGGCCCGCTCGGAAGCGAAATGAAAAAGAACATCAAGGACCTCTGGTGGCACTCGATGACCAGGCGCCATGCGAACATCGTCGGCATCGACGCATCGATCATGATGAACCCGACGGTATGGGAGGCATCGGGCCATGTGGCGAGCTTCAACGATCCGATGATCGACGACCGCACCACGAAGAGACGCTACCGTGCGGACCACCTTATCGAGAACCATATAGAAAAACTTCGCCGCGACGGTAAAACCGAACAGGCCGCAAAGGTCCAGAAGTCCTATGAAGCGGTAGCAGAAGCTCCCGACACCAACCGCGCGCTTTACGAGCTGATACTGGCGGAGGCCATAAAAGCCCCCGACACCGGTTCCGGGGACTGGACAGAGGTCCGCCAGTTCAACCTGATGTTCCAGTGCGCCATGGGAGCCGTAGCCGATACGTCGAACATCGTCTACCTCCGGCCTGAAACCGCGCAGGGAATATTCGTGAATTTCCACAACGTCCGCGAAGCGTCCCGTATGAAAGTGCCGTTCGGCATCGCCCAGATCGGCAAGGCGTTCCGCAACGAGATCGTCAAGGGAAACTTCATTTTCCGCATGGTCGAGTTCGAGCAGATGGAGATGCAGTATTTCGTCAAACCCGGCACCCAGATCGAGGCATTCGAGGCATGGCGCGAAGAGCGTTTCAGCTGGTATATCGACGTGCTCGGCATCAACCGCGAGAAACTGCACTGGTACAAGCACGACAAGCTCGCCCATTACGCCGATCTCGCCTATGACATCAAGTTCGCCTTCCCCTTCGGCATCGAGGAGATCGAGGGGATCCACTCACGTACTGATTTCGACCTCAGCCAGCACCAGAAGTATTCGGGCAAGAACATGGAGTACATCGACCAGACGACGAGCGAGCGTTACATCCCCTATGTGGTTGAAACGTCGTCCGGCAGCGACAGGCTCTTCCTCGCCCTGCTTTCCGACGCCTACCAGGAGGATGTGGTCGACGGCGAACCGAGGGTGATGCTGAAGCTTTCTCCCAGCGTTGCCCCGGTGAAGGCCGCGGTGCTGCCGCTCATGAAAAAAGGGGAGATGGGGGAAAAAGCCGACCGGCTGCGTGATGACCTGTCGAAATCATTCCTCGTCCAGTATGACGACGCCGCATCGATAGGCAAGCGCTACCGACGTCAGGACGAGATCGGCACGCCGTTCTGTTTCACCGTGGACCATCAGTCGCTTGAAGACAATACCATAACCGTCCGTTACAGGGACAGTGCCTCTCAGGAGCGGATCGACATGGCGAGAGCGGCGGAATTCCTGGGAGCCAAACTCGTATAACAGTAATTTCAAACATTTGTAACCACGCTTCGGCCCATGCGTTATGATGTCGCAGTAATCGGAGGCGGCCCTTCGGGTGCCGTTGCAGCCGCGGAATTGAGCCGCGCCGGGTTTTCCACGATCCTTATAGAGCGCAACCTTGAAAACGTGAAACCCTGCGGAGGGGCGATCCCCCTGGGGCTTATCGAAGAGTTCAATATTCCTTCCGGGCTCGTCGAAAAAAAACTTACCCATATGAAGGCGCGTTCGCCGAAAGGAAGGGTTATCGACATGCGCATGCCCAACGGTTACGTCGGCATGGTCAGGCGGGAAAAATTCGATGCCTGGCTTCGCTCCGAGGCGGAAAAAGCGGGCGCGGAAGTCGCCGAAGGCCTTGTGAAGTCAGTCGCCCATGCCGGCGACGGGTTCGTCATCACGACACTGAACGACAAAATTCCGCCGCTGCGGGCCCGCAGGATCATCGGGGCTGACGGGGCGAACTCGAAAACGGCCGAGAACCTCTGCTTTCCGGCAAACGACCTGAAGGTGATCGCGATGCAGCAGCGGTTCAGGTACACGCCGGGAACAGAAAAATTCAGGGATATTGTCGAAATCTGGTTTGACGGAGAGGTATCCCCCGATTTCTACGGCTGGATCTTCCCAAAAGCAGACCATCTCGCCATCGGCACGGGCACGGAAGACAACCGCCACAACCTGAAGAAACTGCAGAAACGGTTTATTGAAAAGATCGGAATTACCGAAAAACCTTACCTCGACGAAGCGGCGAAAATTCCCATGAAACCGCGCAAGTCTTTCGCACAGGAAAAGGCCATTCTTGTCGGGGATGCCGCCGGGCTGGTCACTCCGGCAAACGGCGAGGGTATTTTCTTTGCCATGCGCTCCGGCAAACTCGGAGCAAAAGCCATGATCGCACATTTCAATGAAAAAGCGCCCCTCCCGGCTTACGAAAAGGAGTTCAAAAAACTCTATGCCCCTATTTTTTTCGGTCTCGAAGTTCTGCAGACGGTTTATTACCGGAATGACCGCCTGAGGGAAAGTTTCGTGGCAATCTGCGCTGATGACGACGTCCAGCGCATAACCTTCGATTCATACCTGTACAAGAAAATGGTGCCGGCCCCGTGGAAGACCCAGATGAAAATCTTCTCGAAAAACATCTACCATCTTCTCAAGGGATGCTGAACACCGTTATTATTAATAGTACCCCGGCGATTGAATGTATCGACCTTATGGAAAATACTCCGTGTTCCTGTCATGCGGCTATTTACCTGTCATTCTGAACGAAGTGAAGAATACGTAAAGGGCAAAGTCGGGAAATGGATCCTTCACTTCGTTCTGGATACATATCTCTCTGTCGAAATCGATCTGTGACTTTTTTCTGCCTTTGCAATCGCGGTCTTTTTGATTCTGTAACAGCCAACCGTTCATCAGGTTATGAACTTTGCCGGAATAGGGCTCCTTTCGCTGCCGAACTGGCTCATCCATATTTCCTCTTCGCTGGAATGGGGCGTAGCCTCTCTGCTCATCTACCGTTACGGTAAATTGTGCGGCCGCAGGGAGATCAGGGTTTTTGGCATTTCGATGCTTCCGCACTGGGTGGGAAGCTTTTTTGTGCTTTCCTACCATCTGACGACCGATCGCATCGCACTCCTGCTCGATCTTTCGGAGGTCATCAACCTCTTCGGCAGCATATCGCTGCTCATGGCAACCATCAACCTGCTGAAAGTCCAAAAAAAAACACCGGCAACAAGTTTTGCGGCGCTTATGGCGGCGCTCATGTTTGCCGGAAAGCCGCAATCCTTCATGGGGGCAGATATTTTCGACGCCATCCTGCAGGTTTCGAGCGTGGTCTATCTCACCTTCCTCGTCCTTCTTGTGGTGCTCTACCGGAGGGACAGGACCGTCTTCTCGGGACTGTCCGTCGCCGGGTTCTGGTTTGTGGTGGTGTTCATTTCGGTCACGGTTTTTTTCATGTACCTGGCAACCGTGAAACGCGGTTATGCATCGCTTTCCCATGACGATCTGCTACACGGATCAGCAGAAAGCCTGCTGACGGTGAGCAACCTCATGATCGCGCTTGGCGCACAGCGCAGGATCAGGGAGTTCGAAGCCGGAAAGATACCTCCTCAGAGGTGAAGAATGGATGCGTATTTATGTGAATCTGACAGCACGTCGAGAGCTTTCCTGACCGCCGGGTCGTGATTGAGCTCGGCCCGCCGGGCCAGTTTTTCATCGTAGTGGCGAAGAATTTCAACCTCGAGCGCTTCAGCTACCCTGTCGGTCTCTTTCTGCACCTCTTTGTCCCGGAGGAGGTCAATTTCCTGCCTCAGCCCGGAGAGGGTTTTTTCAGCATTCCCGTTACCCTCGGACCCGATACTTTCCCTCAGCTCGTTGAATCGCTGTTCTGCTTCTGTCGTGTAGGCAAATTTCCTGTTTCTGATGAACTCGCCGAATGATTCCATAAGACCTTTCCGTTCCATGGGAAGTGCAGGCATTGCTGCATTCGACGAGCGGAACCCGGATGAAAACAGGAAAAGAAGCCCTTTCCTGCGTAGCTCGGCGAGGTATGGCGGCAACTCTTTTTCGGCGATCTCGATATCGGGAGTTATTCCTCCTCCGCCGTAGACCTTTCGCCTGCCGCTGGTGTAATAGACTTTCGAGGCATTCTCACTCTCTTTTTCGTAAAGTACTTTTCTTGGCGAGCGATCTTCTTCATCCTCCCGTTTTTTCTGGATAAGGCGGCCTGACGGGGTATAGTATTTCGCCGTCGTGAGCTTCAGTGTGTGACCGAAGGAGAGCCTGATGACCGACTGGACAAGCCCCTTGCCGTAAGAACGGCCACCGATGATGATCCCCCGGTCGAGGTCCTGTATGGCGCCGGACACAATTTCAGCAGCCGACGCTGTTTCTCCGTTGATGAGAATGGCGAGAGGGAGCACGGCATCCAGAGGCTGAGTTATCGTTGTATAGGATTTGGACGTTTCCGGAAGCCGGCCCCTGATGGAAACCACTTCGCTTCCTTTCCGGACAAAAAGGGAGGTGACGTCAACGGCAACATCGAGCAGGCCGCCGGGATTGTTCCTGAGATCGAGGATAAGCCCCCTGAGAGGAAGCTTTTTTTCCGCGGCTTCCCTGCGGAGAGCCTGATAGGCGTCGCGAAGATCATCGGAAGCCCTCGTGCCGAAATTCTTCATCTCGATATAGCCGATGCCGTCGATGATACCGGAATAGTTCACCGAATTCACCCTGACCTCTTCGCGGACAAGTTTCAGCTTGAGTGCTGAAGATCCCTGCCGTTCTATCCCCAGGGTAATTGCCGATCCCGAAGGCCCCTTGATGAGTTCCCTGACATCGTCGAGTGAAAGATGCTGGAGCTCTTTCGAATTGATCGATACAATACGGTCCCCGACCATGACGCCACCTTTCGCCGCCGGATAACCTCCGGAGATGGAAGTCACATAAATTTTTCCTTCGATCGAAGCGATCGTGATCCCGATACCGGGGTACTGCCCACTGGTGATTTCACCGAAATCCTTCGAGGCCTCTTCGTCGAGGAATACCGTATAGGGATCCAGGGTGTGGAGCATGCCGTCGATGCCGGCATACATCAGTTCGCTTGCATTGAACTTGTCGACATACCCTTTGGACACTTCGCGGTAAACTTCGCCGAGAAGATCGATGCTCCGGACGATATCGAAGTATTCCCTGTCCGTTGAGGTGACTGCATAGGTCGGTAAGGAAGGGATCACGGGGCAAAGCAGCATGGAGGCAAGAGCGCTGCGCACCATCATCCGCCACAGTTTCGATGCCCGACTGCCGCTGTCCGGTATGCCTGATCGCCGTTCCATCGTTACGTTACCTCAGGGCCTCTTCGAGAGCGGTCGCGCTGTCGGTTCTGACATCGCGGTACTTGACGATGACCGGGGTATAGATCGAAAGACCGTGTTCTGCGGCAAAATCCCCCTTGATCCTGCGGGACCCTGCCACCACGACGGCTCCGGCAGGAATGACCAGCGGTTTGTCCGCCGTTTTCCTGTAGATGGCGTTCAGGGCGAGATCGTACACGGGAGTCGATCCGTTCAGGATGACCCCGGTCCCGATAACCGCCCGTTCGCGGACGATGGTGCCTTCATAGATACCGCAGTTGCCGCCAACCATGACCTCGTCTTCGATGATGACCGGCATCGCGCCGACAGGTTCGAGGACGCCGCCGACCTGGACGGCCGCAGAAAGGTGCACTTTCTTTCCGACCTGGGCACAGCTGCCGACCAGTGCGTGGGAATCGATCATGGTCCCTTCGTCCACATAGGCGCCGACGTTGACATAAGCCGGCGGCATCATGACAACCGTCGGGGCAAGGTATGCCCCGTCGCGGACCGACGAGCCTCCAGGGACGATACGGACGTTGTTTTCGAGGGTGATGGCCTTGAGCGGATAGGTATCCTTGTCGATGAAGGAAAATCCGGTAACGGGCGCATCCGGCTGGACATGATACTCTTGCAGGCTGCCGAGGCGCATGCCGAGCAGG
Organism: uncultured Chlorobiaceae bacterium; assembly: GCA_903928225.1. Classification (GTDB taxonomy): domain Bacteria; phylum Bacteroidota; class Chlorobiia; order Chlorobiales; family Chlorobiaceae; genus Chlorobium. The sequence goes on along the minus strand of CAIYPU010000107.1, from coordinate 28,246 downwards.
ATTCCCTGCTTGACCCATGAATTGACGATCCAGTCATCTCCGCATTTCTCTGCGGCACGGACTAGGCCGGCATTGAGAAGCTGTTTGAATTCCTCGAAAATCTTCCAGGCAGCGGGGGTTTCGCGAAGCTCCGCTGCGCCTGCCGATGAAAAACCGAGAATGTCCTCTTTCAGTGATTCGTACTCTGCCATAATCTGTTCCAGACGTTTAAATATCGACGTATTCAGCTGTTATATCCTTATTGTTCCTGCGGTTGTAAAACCTGAAATCGTCACTTCGCAGGCTCTCATCCTGCTTGAGCTTTACAAAGAGCAGGTGCTGCAGGAACCATTTCAGTTCCGTGTTCATCTCGGTGTTCTGCAGCGGTTCGGCAACCGTAGGGCTGACATACAGGTCAAGCTGCTTGAACTGCATGGGGTTCCTGAGGGCAAATTTTCGCAGCCAGCGCTCTATCTGGTTGATGGTGGTATGGCGCGCCTGGACGACACCGGTGCCGCCGCATGCCGGGCACTGGTCACCCATGCGCTGCATGAGGCTCGGACGGATCCTCTCTCGGGTTATCTGCATGATGCCGAAATCGGACATGGGCAGGATGTTGGACTTCGCCCGGTCGTTCCTCAACTCGGTTTTCATGGCGTCGTAGACCTTCTTGGCGTTCTTGCTGTCGAGCATGTCGATGAAATCGACGACGATGATGCCGCCGATATCCCTCAAACGGAGCTGCCGCACCACTTCGCGCGCCGCTTCGAGGTTGGTCTTGAGCGAGTTCTCCTCCTGTTCGCGCTTGGCGGCATAACGGCCGCTGTTGACGTCGATGACCACCATCGCTTCGGTATGCTCGATAATGATGTAACCGCCTGATTTCAGCCAGACTTTCCTCGAGAAAATGGATTCGACATCCTTCGCGATCCCGTACCCTTCGAAGAGCGGGAGCTTGCCCTGGTAGTGGCTGACGTTTTTCACCATTTCAGGTGCAGCCCACTGGATATAGTTCAGTGTTTCCTTGTAGATGACGGGAGAGTTCGCGACGATCTCGGTCACGTCGGAAGTGAGCGAATCGCGGAGCACGCTCGAAATGATGGTGTCTTCCTTGAAAATCAGCTGTGGCGGGGCGGCATCCTGCAGCTGCTCCTCGATAGTTTTCCACTTTGCAAGCAGCTTTTCGAGGTCCTGCTTCAGGAGCGACTCTTCCTGGTCTTCGGCGACGGTACGGATGATGGCGCCGAACCCTTCGGGAAGCATCGAGCGGACAAGTTTTTTCAGCCGTGCCCGCTCCTTTCGCGAAACGACGCGACGGGAAACGGCAACCTGGCCGCCGCCGAACGGCAGGAGGACCATGAATCGCCCGGCTATCGTAATATCGGAGGTGAGGCGGGAGCCCTTGCTGCTGATGGGCTCCTTGATGACCTGGACGAGAATCGAATCGTTCGGCTTGAGCTTGCCGGCGATCATCTGGGTGTAGGACTGCCGTTTTTCGGCTTTTTCCTCCGGGCTGCCGGAGATCCTCTTTCCGGGGCTTCTCACCGGGGATTTCGCGTTCGTCTCCGGGGCAGGTGCCCCAGCCGCAGGAGCGGAGGTGCCTTCCGTATCGTTTTCTTCGGAACCGCCGTTTTCATCGTCGTCGTCGTCCTCGATCAGCGCGCGGTAATCCTCGGATGTGGTGCCGACATCGGAAAAATGCAGGAATCCGTCCGATTTCTGCCCGATATCGACGAAAGCCGCCTTGAGTCCTTCGATAACCTTATGTACCCTCCCGAGATAGATGTCGCCTATGCTTCGCATGCTTTCGGGACGTTCCACAATCAACTCGACCAACCGGCCTTCCTCGACAAGGGCCACCTGTATCTCATCGCCGGTCTTGTTCATCAACAACTGCTTGTTCGCACTTTTCTTCATGCTTCGTCTTATTTTAAATGGCTGTGTCAGGAAGCCGTGCTCCCCGTAGCGGTTGACAGGCAATGGCGAATGGGTCAACATCACATTGCGGAATCACTGCAAGGTTCCCCGGAACAATGCCCGGTTCAAGCTCTCCGGCAGCTCAGGGCTGCATCCTGCGGGAAAAAACGGGCATCGGCTGAAATTCGCCGATGAATGCCTCTTGAGAATCAGGGAGACGGCCATGATAACCGGCCCGCATACCGAAACGCAAGATAAGAAATATTAACAAGGAAACAGCAAAAGAGCTCGGGAGTGATCCGTCATGACAGAAATACCGTAAAAAAAGAATATTTTTCCTGCTGCATGTTTCCGGTTCATCCGGAATTCACCTTTTAAAGGAAGCTAGATATGGATACCGGGTACGAAGAATCACTGTGGCAGAACTGCCTCATGCTGTGCGGCGTGGACGAGGCGGGACGAGGCCCCCTCGCGGGCCCGGTCGTCGCTGCAGCCGTTATCTTTCCCCGATGGTTCCGGCCTGGAGATCACCCGGAATCAGGCATCGACAGGCTCGATGACTCGAAAAAGCTTTCGCCTGAAGAACGGGAGGAACTGGCCCCCGTGATCAGATATCATGCGGCGGCATGGTCGGTTGCTTCGGTCGAGGCGGAAACCATCGACGAGATCAATATCCTGCAGGCGACCATGCTGGCCATGAACCGTGCGGTGGAATCGCTTTCCCTGACCCCGGACTACCTGCTGATAGACGGCAACAGGTTCAGGTCTCAGCTGCCTGTCCCCTATGAAACCGTCGTAAAGGGCGATGCGAAAGTCTTTTCGATCGCAGCCGCATCCGTGCTGGCAAAGACACACCGGGACGAGCTGATGAAAAAACATGGCGATACATGGCCTGCCTATGGGTTCGAAAGGCATTTCGGTTACCCGACAGGTGAGCATATCGAGGCAATAAGAATCCACGGACGGTGTCCCCTGCACCGAAGGAGCTTCAGGGTCAGGCAGCTGGGGGAAAAATAGACGGCCATGAACGATTCCCACACACTCGGACCGCTGGGAGAAAACGCAGCGGCAGAGCATCTCCGCAAAAAGGGGTACCGCATCCTCGAACGGAACTACCGCTTCCGTCGCAAAGAAATCGACATTATCGCTCTGGACCGTGGAATGCTCTGCTTTATCGAGGTTAAAACCCGCACGACCCCGGAAAAGGGCGATCCACTGGAGGCGGTGACCCTCCGGAAGCAGCTGGAGATAATCAAAGCGGCTAAAGCATACCTTGCCGCCTCGGGAAACATGGAGAGGGAATGCCGTTTCGACGTCATCGCGGTCCGGCTCCACAGCCCGGAAAGCGGGAGCGGGCCGTTCTCCATCGAACATGTGACCAATGCGTTCTGGGCCGCGCAATGATTGGCGGCAGCAAGCATAATGCCGTTATTTTTCTTATCTTGATTTTCGTTCATAATCACCAACAGACAGAGTTACATGCAGGAAGACGATATCAAGGCAACGGCAGCGGCGCCGACGGCAGCAGAGGCATACGGAGCAACCAACATCCAGGTCCTCGACGGCATCGAACATGTCCGGATGCGCCCGGCTATGTATATTGGCGACATTCACAGCCGAGGCCTTCACCATCTCATTTACGAAATTGTCGACAACTCGATCGACGAAACCCTCGGCGGCTTTAACGATTACATTTTCGTTTCACTCAATCCTGACGGGTCTGTCACGGTCATCGACCGAGGCAGGGGCATTCCCGTCGATATCCACCCCGAAAAGAAAAAATCTGCGCTCGAACTGGTCATGACCGTCATCGGCGCAGGCGGAAAATTCGACAAGGGGGCATACAAGGTATCAGGCGGCCTTCACGGTGTCGGCGCTTCGGTCGTAAATGCACTTTCCGAATGGTGTGAGGTCGAAGTCTATCGTGACGGTAAAATCTATTTCCAGCGCTATGAGCGGGGTATCCCGCAGGGAGGGGTTCGCGAGATCGGCACGACCGACAAAAAAGGCACGAAAACCACCTTCCTCCCGGACAACCAGATATTCAAAACCACCGAGTTCCGCAAGGATATCATCATAGACCGCATGCGTGAACTCGCCTTCCTCAACAGGAACCTCTCCATCACGGTGCAGGATACCGAAGGGCAGCAGGAAGTCTTCCACTACGAAGGAGGGATCAAGGAGTTCGTCCTTTTCACCGACCAGAACCGCATCAGCCTCCTCAAGGAACCGGTTTACCTTTACGGTGAACGCGAATCCACCATTGTCGAGATCGCGCTCCAGTACAACGATTCCTACCAGGAAAACGTCTTCAGCTACGTCAACAACATCAATACGCATGAAGGCGGCACGCATGTGACCGGATTCCGGAAAGCCCTCACCAGGACGCTGAACGCCTATGCGCAGAAAAACGACCTGCTGAAGAACCTGAAAATTTCCCTGACGGGCGACGACTTCAAGGAAGGGCTGACTGCAGTCATTTCCGTCAAGGTCGCGGAACCCCAGTTCGAAGGACAGACAAAAACGAAGCTCGGCAACTCCGAAACCCAGAGCATTGTCGAAACCATCGTCAACGAACAGCTTGCTGAGTTTCTCGAAAGCAATCCGAACGTCCTGAAGATGGTCATTGAAAAAGTCAAGGGAGCGGCTTTGTCGAGGGAAGCGGCACGAAAGGCAAAGGAGCTCACCAGACGCAAATCGGTCCTTGAAAGCTCGGGACTGCCGGGCAAGCTTGCTGACTGCTCCATCAACGATCCCGAACACTGCGAGCTCTATATCGTCGAGGGCGACTCGGCAGGCGGCAGCGCCAAGCAGGGGAGGGACCGCAGTTTCCAGGCAATCCTGCCCCTGAAGGGAAAAATTCTCAATGTTGAAAAGGCGAGGCTCCACAAAATGCTCGAAAACGAGGAGATAAAAACCATCATCCTCGCCCTGGGAACCAGTTTCGGCGAAGATGAGTTCTCGGCCGAGAAGCTGCGGTACGGCAAGATCATCATCATGACCGACGCCGATGTAGACGGGGCACACATCAGGACGCTCCTGTTGACCTTCTTCTTCCGTCACATGCGATCACTGATAGAAGCCGGACGGGTTTACATCGCACAGCCTCCGCTCTACCTGGTTAAATCGGGCAAGGACCAGCAGTACGCCTGGGACGACGATGAGCGCAACGCCATTACCGAAAACATGAAGAAAATGCAGAAGGGAAAGGCAAACGTGCAGATACAGCGTTACAAGGGCCTTGGTGAAATGAACCCCGAGCAGCTCTGGAGCACAACGATGGACCCCGCACACCGCTCGCTGCTCCTGGTCACCGTGGAAAACGCCATGGAAGCCGACCAGGTATTTTCCACGCTGATGGGAGATAAAGTCGATCCCCGCAGGGCATTCATCGAAAAAAACGCAAGGTATGTCAGGCGCCTGGATGTTTAATCCAGGACCCTGACCAGAACTTCTTTCCGGAGCTTGTCCACCCACTCGTTGAAGAGCGTCCTGTTCTTGTAATCCAGGGCCAGCTGTTCAAGTTTCGCGTAATCGGATTCAAGTGTCAGCTTGTGAGCAGGCTTGATGGCATTCATGCGGAAAATGACATACAACACCTCGCCTTCGGGTGGGGCTATTTTCTGGGGAGTTGAAATATCACCTGCATTTTTCAGGGTGGCGAGAATTTCCCGCAATTCAGGACGCAAGGCATTCAGTGGATAATATTCTGCAGTATTGCCGTTCAGCATCATGGCACCGCCATGTGATGCGGAAGCAAGATCGTCCGAGTATTTTTTTGCCATGTCTGCAAACAAGGAATCCTTGTTGAGCACCTGTTTGCGAATATCGGAGAGAAGCTGAACCGTCCCCTGGATATCGGCATTCGAACGGTCGAAAATAACCAGGATATGGCGGCAGTGAATTGAATTTGCCTCCTTGTTGAGAAGCTGAATAAGATGGTAACCGAAACGGGTCTCGACAGGATCTGAGACCTGGCCTTCTTTCAGGGCATAGGCCGTAGCCTCGAAACTGGGAATGAACTCGCCTTTTCTCGAATAGCCGAGATCACCGCCAAGTTTTGCCGATCCGGGGTCCTGAGAATATCTCCTTGCCGTTTCGGCAAAATCGGCACCGTCCTTCAGTTCCTGCTGGATCTGCCTGATTTTGTCGAGCGCAGCCTCTTTTGCGGCCGCCGATACGGCCGGATACTTCACGATCTGTGATACTGAAACCTCCTCAGGCATCTCGGGAAGCTGATCACTGTTTTTCCTGTAGAAATCGGCAACCTCGGCATAGCTGACGATCACCCCGTTCGATTTCTTCTTTCTGAGCGTTTCGACAAGCTGCTGGTTCCTGAGCTCCTGCCTGATCTGCTCCTTTATGCCCGCTGATGATTTTCCGAATCTGGCTTCCATATCGCTCCTGGAAGGAAATCGGGAGGCGAGTATCCTGAAACGTTCATTTGCGGAAGCGGTGACGGCATTTTCATCAACGCCAACACTGTCGATTTTTGCCTTGGCAAGAATGATTTTCTGATCGATCACTCCTTCAAGGATCGAACGGGAAAGCCCCTTGTCATTAGCGAGCTGTGGATACTGCATTTTCGTCATAAGTTCGCGGCTGTCGATTTCGGACTTCAGGATGATTTCGTTGCCGACGACCGCCATGATACGATCGGCAACTTCAGCCAGTGCCGGAGCATGAAGGGAAGACGACAGGACAAAGAGAAGCAGCGGGACCCTGATCAACATTTGTTTCATGCAATAAGCTCCTTTCTTGAAATAATTTGATCCCCTGAGAGTAAAGACAGGGAAGTAACAGAGATAATCATGCGTTCGTCAGGTAAAACCTTTTAATTATAAATGAAAATCCTTCAGGAACCGTGAAAGCATCAGGATTTCTGGCCGCCCCTGAGCCGTACCGCGCTTTTTGAAAGCCTCAGCCAGTCATAGACAAGAGGTGCGGCAACAAAAATCGAAGAATAGGTTCCTACAAGGATACCCATGAACACCGCAAATGCGAAACCCCGGATAGCAGGACCGGCAAAAATGAACAGAACGAAGACGGAAAGCAGCACGGTACCGGAAGTAATAACCGTCCGGCTGAGCGTCTGGTTCATGCTATCGTTGAAAATCCTCTCGTAATCCGATGGTTTCTGACCGCGGATCCTCTCCCTGATACGGTCATAGACAACGACCGTGTCCGTTATTGAATAGCCGGCAATGGTCAGGAAGGCGGCAATGATGCTCTGGTCCATTTCGAGCGGCATGAACTCGAACATACCTCCGAGAATGCTGAACAGCCCGAGAACCGAAAGGATATCATGAAAAATGGCCACAACCCCTGCTGTTGCGAACTTGATTTCAAAACGGAAGCCGACATAGAGAAGGATAGCAATCAGTGAAGCGACAAGCGCCTTGACTGCGGACCACTTAAGATCGGCGGCAATGCTTGGCCCGACGGCATCGATTCGGACAACTTCGTGGGGGTTGCCCGGAATTCTGCTGGTCAGCGCATTGTCGAGCAGCGTCTTGAGCCCGCCCGTATCACCCTTGAACACCGTGCTTAACAGGAAAGATCGGTCCATGCCGTACTGTTTCAGTGAACCCGAAACGCCGGCGGCATCGAACGCACCGCGAACAGTCGAAACATCTACATCCTTCTGGAAACGGATGACGACTTCCGAACCGCCCCTGAAATCGATCCCGTAATTGAGGCCCTTGACGGCAAGCGAAATGAAACCCGACAGAAGCAGGACGACAGAAATGCCGTAAGCGATCTTGCGATGACCGATAAAATCGAAACTGGTCTTATGAAAAATCCTCATTGGTTGAAACGTCTTGAAATATTAACCGAAACTCTTGTCTGACATCAGGTTCTTCGAAAGCAGGGCATTGAATATCTCCCTGGTAACCACGATCGCGGTAAAGAGGCTTGCCGACGTACCGATCATAAGCGTCACGGCAAACCCCTGGATCGGCCCGATGCCATAAGTGTACAACAGGAAAGCAGCCACAAGCGTCGTGACATGGGAGTCGAGAATGGATGAAAATGCCCTGTCATAGCCCTGTGAAATCGCACCTGTAATCGTTTTCCCTTCGGCAAGTTCTTCACGGACCCTTTCGTAGATGAGCACGTTGGCGTCAACAGCCATACCGATGGTCAGTACGATGCCGGCAATGCCAGGCAGAGAAAGCGATGCGTTGAACCCGGCGAGGACCGAAAGCACGATGAGAATATTGAGCACCAGTGCGATATTTGCGGCGATACCCGCTTTTTTATAGTAGACGAGCATGAAGCCGGAAACCGCAACAAACGACCAGAGAAGCGAAAGCATGCCTGCGCGTATATAGTCGGCTCCTAGCGATGGACCGACGGTTCGTTCTTCGGTGATCCTTACTGGAGCGGGCAGCGCACCGGCTTTCAGTACGATTTCGAGATCCTTCGCCTCATCGATGCTTTCGATACCGTTGATGACGGAATTGCCGTTCGGGATCTTCGACTGGACGACCGGGGCACTGTAAACGACACCGTCGAGCACGATGGCAACGCGCTTGCCGATATTCGCGCCCGTTATGCGTGCCCATTTGGCTGTTCCTTCGGAATTCATCGACATCAGCACCTCCGGCTGGGCGCCCTGGGAACCGAAGGTCGCTTTGGCTTCCGTAATGACGCCTCCGGTGAGTTCCGGTGTTTTTCTGACAAGGTAGACGGTATAGAACTTCTCGGCTTTGTTTCCGTAATCGTCTGGCTTCGCGGAAATTACCAGTTCAGTGTCGGGAGGCAGGAGCGCCTGGATATCTGCCCTGTGGAAGAGCGTCGACACAAAATCCTTCGAATGTGCGCTGGTTACCGGTATTCCGTACTGGTTGATGGCTACAAGGTCATATAACGGTTTCGACGACTGTCCGGCAGCAGGAGTTGCGGGGGTGGCGGGAGAAGCCGTTCCGGCAGCTGGGACCGTTGCGGTCGCCTGTGCAGCGGAAGAATCCGCCTTTACGGGCGGGGCCTGCATGGCGGTGCCGTTCTGCGCGAGATAAGTGTTGATCCTGTCAAGGGTCCTGAGCAGGACTTCCTGCTCCCTGAGCAGCCTGAATTCAAGTTTGGCGGTTCCCTTCAGAAGGTTGCGCACCCTGTTTTCATCGGAAACTCCGGGTAGTTCGATAATGATTTTCCTGCTGCCCTGGGTCGTAATTACCGGTTCAGCCACGCCGTACTGATCTATTCGGTTGCGAATGATCTCCTTGGCGCGGTTCAGTGCGTCTTCGGATTCCTTCTGCAGCTTTCCGACAATTTCCTGGTCGGTGTTGCGGATGTCATAGAAATACCTGCTCAGCGGGATGTTCGCTTTTTTGAATTCAGAGGCGAGCAGATCGATCACTCTGGCATCGCTTGCGGCGACATCGCCCCTGACCGTGTCCATGATGGAAAAGAATTTCGCATCCTTGTTCCACGCTTTCTGTTCGAAAAGATCGACCTGATCGACTTCCATCACCAGGTGCATACCCCCTTTCAGATCGAGTCCCAGCTTCAGGCTTTTTTGGCGGGCGTTTTCAATGTCGTCCCTGTGGCTCATAGCATAGCTCAGGCTGTCACGGGATGTTCCGAAGCTGTTGAGCTGCTTTGTGAATGAATAGTCCTGCCATGTCGGAATCAGCGACCATATCGAGACAATCGTGACAACTGCTATCAGGAGGAGGTTAAAACGTTTGTTTTTCATTGATGATATCGCTTTGCGCTCGAAAGAATTAATTCAGGCAATATATGAAACAGGGTAGTGATTAACTAACAATCAGCCATCCCTGACGAAGGATCGCCTGGCCCTTGCGCAAGTTGCCTGAAAGCAGAAAACCCGGCTCTCAGGCCGGGTTTTCCATTGAAAAATACCCGTGCGTCACCCCCAGGTATCGTGAACGATATTGTTATACCAGCCCACGGCAAAACTCGCCTCTTCCCTGAGCTGGTCGGCATCGGCATTCATTGGTGTCAGACCACCCGATCCCGGTATTTCGACGACACCGTCCGCGGTCAGTTTGTAGACACCTGCGACAGATATCGCATAGTCTGTGCCGATAAGACTGTAACAGGTATTTACAAGAGATGGGGATGCCGGCACCTTGCCCTGAAGCAACCTTACGATAGCGGCGGCGGCAACCTTGCCCTGGCTGCTCGCGGCATATCCGGACTTCGGCATGACACCGGCAATGCTTGAGTCTCCGATTACATGGATACCGGGATGAATAGTCGATTCAAACGAAACAGGGTTGACCGGACACCATCCGCTTGCATCGGTAAGACCAGCCTCGAAAGCTATTTTACCGGCTTTCTGGGGAGGAATCAGATTGATGACATCCCCTTTTTCCTCGCCGAACTCAGTGGTCACGGTCATGGTCGTTCCATCGATTTTTACTACTTTGCCGCCGGTCACACCGGAACGCCATTCGATCATCCCCGGATAGAGTTTTTCCCATCCCTGCTTGAACAAACCCTGTTTCGAAAACTTGTCTTTGGGATCGAGGATGAGAATCTTTGAAAGTGGCTTTTTCGCTTTCAGGTAATGAGCGATCAGGCTGGCCCTCTCGTATGGCCCCGGGGGACACCTGAACGGGTTTGCAGGAGGACAGATGATAACCTTGCCGCCGTTCCTCATCGACTGCAGCTGATTCAGCAGCAGCGTGGTCTGGGGGCCCGCCTGGTAGGCATGAGGAATCCTGGTGTTCGCCAGTGCTTCACTGTGCCCGGGAACAGCGTCCCATTTGAAATCAATGCCCGGTGAAACAATAAGGCGATCGTAACTCAGCACCATTCCGTTTTTCAGCTTTACGGTGCTGCGTGTGGAATCGATAGCGACGGCACTGTCGGCAATGACGTTCACCTGGTACTTGTTTTTAAGCACCGTGTAGGTCTGGGAGATATCGTTCATTGTCCTGAGACCTGCAAGCACCCAGTTACTGAAAGGACAGGTATGGAAAACGGCTTTAGGCTCGACAAGTGTAACTGCTATTGAAGGGTCAAGTTTCCTCAGATATTTCGCAGCCGCAGCCCCACCAAAACCACCTCCGATGACAACGACCCTTTTCGATGCACCGAACGCCCTCGAAGGAGTCCCGAAAAGACCGAGAGAAGCGCTTGTCGCGCCGGTAAGAAGAAGTTTGCTGAAATCTCTTCTTGAAATTTTTTGGCTCATGTTCATTCTCCGGCTTGGTTATTTGTTTCGCGAGAATCTTCCGAAATACTCGGCAATCAGCCGGATTTCAGCATCGGTATACCCTTTTGCATGACGGCTCATAACCGTCGAATAACGCGCCCCTGATTTGAAGGCAAGCATTGCAGACTCAATATACGAAGTGCTTTTTCCGTATATGGATGGAATCAGGCCTACGCTTTTTCCGTCTGTGCCATGACAGGATGAGCAGGAAAGTGAAAGCACCAGGCCCCGGGGGTTGACTTCTGACGAGCCTGCTGCAGAAGCAGCGCCCCCCGGAATAATTGCCGCAGCAGATAGAACACATGCTGTCAGCCACAATCTGAGATTTGCAGCCATAAAGAGGATCTCCTTGTTGAAGTGAATGAAACTGATAAAAAAGCGTACTGTCCGGCTGATGTAAACGAGAGTATAAAACCTGCTACTGAACATTACCCTGAGTGGTGAACTGAACGTTTTTGCTGTCGGTGAATGTCATGGTTAATACATCCCCTTTTTTCCCTTCAAATCTGAACTGAAGAAACGGATCTTTTGAAACCGATGGCCCTAACTGTAAATCAATGAGCGGTGCCCCGTTCAGATGAACAATTCCGGTTTTAAGAAAATGGGCAGGAACGAGATTGCCATTTTCATCCTTCCTCGCTCCCGATTCGCTCGGATGCAAAATAACCAGTTTCACAGAAACAATCCCGTTCTCTTCACGGGCGACCATTCTCACACCATCGCTCATATACAATTATCTCCTTCTTGCAAGAATTCATTAACAGGCCTGCGCAAGCACAACAACATGAACACTCGACATGATGTATTGACGACCATCCCATAGCACCGCATGCAGCATAGAGCTTTCCTTCATTTTTATATTAAGCGCGAACCATGGAAGCGCGCTACCATGATAATTACAGGAGAACACCAGGGGAGTCAGATTTTTTTCGACAAACAGAAAAAGCCGCTCACCTTTGACCGCCGAGATGATTTCTACCGGCACGCTGGATGCGTCGGTCGCTATCGGGGGTGCGACAATGGTTATTTTATCCGTTTTTTCTATATCAGCCGTACCAAGTGCATTCCGGAATGCCTCATTCAAAGGCACCTGCTTAAAAGAATCGGATGACCATTGGGCGAAAAGCCTGGAGGGCCGGATCGACAGAAAAGCGGCAAACATAATGCCGGAGGCAAGGAATTGCCTTCGTTTCATTAGCTTATATTTAAGAGTATGGATTATAATACAGGCCAGTGAAAAGCGGGCTCGGCCCGAAGGTTAACAATTATTAATATATGAAATACCTTTTTTTCATGCAATTATTTTTTCTTGCCGGCAGAAACCCGAATACACTAACAATATAATACTCTGTATTTACACCATCCCGGTCGATATGAAATCGAACCGGGCAGATCTATCGACAATCGGAATGAACGTCAATGTCCGAGTTCCATGCGCATTCGTGATGAATGGTTTCGAATACGGACCAACCAGAACGAGAGGTTTTGGAACAAACAATTAAGGGAAGGGTCATTCCGATCGTCTTGCCGGAGGAATAAACAAACACATTCAGGCCGAAGCTGGAAAACGCTTGAAAATTTCCAATTGTTTCTATTTTCAGCAACACTGACAAGGATTGACACTACCAGTTTCACGTGAAACAATTTTCAGAAAATGTTTGACATTATCGTCGTCGGCGCCGGACACGCCGGCACTGAAGCGGCACTTGCCGCAGCCAGGATGGGCTTCTTTTGCCTGTTGATTACGACTGATCTGAATGCAATCGCAAGGATGCCATGCAATCCGGCTATCGGCGGAGTTGCTAAAGGGCAGATCACAAGAGAAATCGATGCGCTCGGCGGCGAAATGGGCAGGGCAATCGATGCGACAGCCATACAGGTGCGGATGCTCAACAGAAGCAAAGGTCCTGCGATGCACTCCCCCAGAGCACAGGCCGACAGGGCACTTTACTCTCATTTTATGCGGCGAGCAATCGAATGCGAGCGGAACATCGACATCCTCCAGGATACGGTAATCGGGATCGAATGCGTTGGAGGTAATTTTTCCGGTGTAAAACTGTCTTCAGGCCGAATTATTTCCGGCAGATCGGCAATTCTCACCTGCGGGACATTTCTCAACGGGCTGATCCATATCGGACTTGATCACTACCCTGGGGGTAGGAGCACAGCGGATCCTCCGGTTTATGGCCTTACTGAAAACCTCGTCGGGCACGGGTTCAAATCCGGCCGCCTCAAGACCGGTACGCCGCCACGGATCGATGCACGAAGCGTCAATTATGATATCGTTTCCGAACAGAAAGGGGACGAAGAGCCAATCTATTTTTCTTTTTGCTCCGAACATGCTGAAAACCGCAGACAGATCAGTTGCTTTATCACCAACACAACGGAAGCAACGCACGAAATCCTGAAAAAAGGGTTTGACCGGTCCCCGTTATTTACCGGAAAGGTCAAAGGAGTTGGTCCAAGATACTGCCCATCAATAGAGGATAAAATTTTCCGTTTCCCCCATAAGGACAGCCATCATATTTTTCTCGAACCGGAAGGGTTCGATACAAACGAAATGTATGTCAACGGATTTTCGACATCGCTTCCGGAAGAAATACAGATCGAGGGCCTGAAAACGATTCCCGGGCTGGAAAATGCAAAGATGATTCGTGCAGGTTACGCGATAGAGTACGACTTTTTTTTCCCTTATCAGCTGAAACGCACGCTTGAAACAAAAATCATTCAAAATCTTTATTTCGCAGGACAGATCAATGGGACATCCGGTTATGAGGAGGCCGCGGCGCAGGGGCTTGTTGCAGGAATCAACGCATGCCTCAAGCTTCAGGACAGGGATCCTTTTATCCTGAGCAGATCAGATGCCTATATCGGGGTTCTTGTCGACGACCTTATCACAAAGGACACGGCAGAGCCTTACCGGATGTTTACCTCTTCGGCAGAACACAGACTTCTTCTCAGGCATGACAACGCAGATATCCGTCTCCTTGAATTCAGTGCATCATTCGGCCTTGTCAAGGAAAACCTTATTGAACATCGCAGAAATAAAATGTTTCTGATCGATCAGTTGAAGCTTGCCTGCGCGGGGACAAAGCTCCCTTCAGAGGATATCGATCCCCTTCTCGTCCTTCTCGGTTTTCCCTTGTCTTCCGGGCCGCAATATGCAGGAACCCTTCTCAAACGGCCAGGCATCCATTTTCAGATGCTTCTCGACGCTTCCGAAAGCTTTCGTGCAACTGTAAATGATATTTCTTCCGATCCTGCAGTTCATGAACAGGTGGATATCGATATTAAATATGAGGGTTATCTTAAAAGGGATCTCCTGGTTGCTGAAAAAATCAGACGCCTTGAATCTCATCAGATACCGTTATCTTTCGATTATGACGGAATCTCGGGACTTTCCAGCGAGGGCAGGGAAAAACTGAAAAAACACAGCCCTGAAACGATTGGGCAGGCGTCAAGAATCCTGGGTGTCTCACCGTCTGATATTTCAGTTCTTCTTGTGCGGCTCGGGCGCTGATTTGCACCCGATGTTTCACGTGAAACATTTTCATCTCACTCATTTCATCGTCAATGGAAAGCATCCTGGGCGACATCATCAACAACGACCTGCTATTCGGCAAGGACAAGGAATCGTGCATTGTCGGTGCTTACCAGCTTTCCGATACACGAATCAGGATTTTCAACCGTATTGATGGCATTCTCGCATCCCATGATGAGCCGTTTTTTCCCTTTTTTTTCCTTTCCGACGGCTCCCTGCTTGAAGGATTTGTTCCTGATGACAAAAACAGCTTCTGGCTCGTAAAACTTGCCGGTTCAAATTTTTTCCAGTACCTCTCAATTTTCAGGAACTGGAAAAACTACCGTCAGGCGCTCGATTTTATCAACAGCGGCAAAACTGCATCATCCACTGCCGAGTCATCCCAGAACCCTGTCATTGAAGGAAATTCCCTTGTATACAACAGAGGAGATGCTTTAACGCAATATTTTCTGCAAAGCGGAAAGACGTTTTTCAAAGAAATGATGTTCGGCGATATCTATCGGATGCAGCTCGATATAGAAACCTACTACAATCCTGAAGGAAGGTTCGAAAGCCGGCCATCTATCGGCGAGGATGAGATCATTATTGTTTCCTTGTGTGACAACAGGGGGTGGGAGCGTGTCCTGCATGCTAAAAGTATCGGTGAACGATCGCTCCTTGAAAAACTTGTTTCCGTAATAGCTGAAAAGGACCCCGATGTCATCGAAGGACACAATATTTTCAGTTTTGATCTTCCCTATCTTCAACGAAGGTGCGAATACCATGGCATCCCTTTCACCATAGGCAGGGATGGGACTCTTCCGAGGACATATCCGTCAAGTATCCGTTTTGCAGAAAGAACCATCGATTTCCCTTATTTCGATATTCCCGGACGTAATGTCATCGACACACTCTTTCTCGTTCAGAGCTATGACGTATCAAGAAGATCTCTTCAAAGTTACGGACTCAAATCCGTAGCGAAGCATTTCGGATTCGCTTCACCGGACAGGACCTATATCGATTACAAGGATATCGCTTCTTTATGGGACAACGATCATGAAAAGCTTCTCTCTTACGCTCTCGACGATGTCAGGGAGACGCGGGCTCTTTCTGCCCTTCTTTCAGGGAGCAACTTTTATCTTTCGCAGATGCTCCCCTATACCTATGCTATGAGTTCACGCCTCGGTCCGGCCGCGAAAATCGAAGCCCTTTTCATACGGGAATATCTTCGTCGGAAACATTCCGTTCCAAGGCCTTCGGCCGGCCAGCAGCACTCCGGCGGTTATACCGAAGTCTTCCTCAAGGGCATTCTTGGTCCGATAGTCTACGCCGACATCGAATCGCTCTATCCGTCGATCATGCTTTCGTACAATATCTGCCCGAAAAGCGACGAATTGCGTGTCTTTCCGGGCGTTCTCAACGATCTGAGAGATCTTCGTTTCAAGGCAAAGGACAAATCGAGAGATGCCGCTTCATCCGGGAACAACTCCCTGAGGGATAATTTCGATGCCATGCAGGGCTCGTTCAAGATCCTCATCAATGCAATGTACGGTTACCTCGGATTCAGTGCGGGAAACTTCAATGATTTCGATGAAGCCGATAAAGTGACCTCGACAGGACAGATGCTTGCAAAAAAAATGATTTTCGAATTTGAATCACGTGGCTGCAGAATCATCGAGGTCGATACAGACGGGATTCTATTCATTCCGCCTTCCGGGATTGACAACGAATTGGATGAAAGAAAACTTGTTGCCGAGGTATCAGCCCTGATGCCCGAAGGGATAAACATCGGTTATGACGGAAGGTTCAGGAAAATGATTTCCTACATGAAAAAAAATTATGCCCTTCTTGGTTATGATAATGTCATGACGCTGAAAGGTTCATCACTGACCAGCCGTAGCGGGGAGAAGTTCGGGCTTGATTTCGTCAGGAGAGGGTTTGAAATCCTGCTCATCGAAGATATCCAGGGACTTCATGACCTTTTTCTCGAATACCGGAACAGGATCATCAATCATGAACTTGATGTTTCCGATTTTTCCAGGACCGAATCTCTGAAAACAACGCTCGACCAATACCTGGATGATGTGAAATCCGGAAAACGCTCGAAATCCATCGCATATGAAATTGCCTTGAAAGCCGGACTGCGCATGGCTAAAGGTGACAGGATCACCTTTTATGTGTCCGGCAGCGGTACCGGAAGTTCTTTTTATGAAAAAGGCAAGCTTTCTTCCGACTGGAAAAGGGAATCGCCTGATGAAAATACTCATTTTTACCTCAGGCGCCTCGACGAATACTGTCAGAAATTCCTTCCGTTTTTAAAACCGCAGGATTACAGTTCTATTTTTTCTGCCGATACTCTTTTTTCTTTTTCTCCTCATGGAATAGAACTGCTCAAGGAAATTAAGAACCCCGACACTGGGAGCGCGGCTGGGGATAATTCTTTCTAATCAGCTTTTCAAGGAACTCTCTTGGCTTTTAAACGGTATTAATACTTGCAATTTATTTTTCTTTAATTATTTCCTTCTTTTATCATGAATGACGAACATATACTTCCCATTACCGATGATGTATCCTGGGTCGGTGTTCTCGATCCCGGTCTCATTACCTTTGATATTGTAATGGAGACAAAATACGGAACAACCTACAACTCCTACTTCATCAACGCTGAAAAAAAAGCCGTCATAGAAACAACGAAGGAAAAGTTCTGGCCAACGTATCTCTCTAAGTTAAATAAAGTTACCGATCCTTCTGAAATCCAGTACATTATCGTGGACCATACCGAACCGGACCACTCCGGCAATGTACGCAATCTTCTGTCTGTCGCTCCGGACGCTACGGTTGTAGGAAGCGGCAATGCCATCAAATTTCTTCGTGACCAGACCGGCCATGATTTCAAGTCACTTGTGGTCAAAAGTGGGGATACCCTCGACCTTGGCAACAAAACCCTTCATTTCATAAACGCTCCCAACCTTCATTGGCCGGATTCTATTTACACCTGGCTCGAAGAAGACCGTCTTCTCTTTACCTGTGACTCTTTCGGATGCCATTTCTGCCATGAGGCAATGTATGACGATGCCGTAGGAGATTTTGACGATGCCTTCACCTATTATTTTGACGCCATTCTACGGCCTTTCAGCAAATACATGCTTCAGGCCATCGAAAAAATCAAGCCCCTTGACATCAGGTGCATCTGTCCAGGCCACGGTCCTATTCTCCGGTCCAACTGGCAAAAATATGTAGACCTTTCCGCAAAATACGCATCGAGGGCCATAGCGATGCCGAACGAGAAACGCATCCTCATCGCCTATGTTTCCGCTTATGAGAACACGACGCTTCTTGCACATAAAATAGCTGAAGGTCTCAGCCAGTCCTGCGATTTCCTCATCGATATCTGCGATATCGAGTCGATGCATTTTTCCAAGCTCGAGGATAAAATTGCACACTGTTCCGGAATGATCCTCGGTTCTCCGACGTTGAACCAGAACATTCTTCCACAGATATACCAGTTCTTCGCCGCCGTAAATCCTATCAGGGACAAGGGAAAGCTTGCAGCCGCCTTCGGCTCTTACGGATGGAGCGGTGAAGCATCCCGGATGATCGAAACCAATTTTTCCCTGCTCAAGCTCAGGGTGTTTGACCAGAACATCATGGTTAAATTCAAACCCCACGAGCCTGACTTCGAACATTGCATCTCTTTTGGAAAGGCTTTTGCGGACAGGATGATTGAAATGTACCAGCTGAGCTGCAATCTCTGATCATTCAACAGAAAATGAAGAGCTCCAAAACAGAGCAAATCGAAGAATCCATAACTTATTTATTATTACTCTGCTAACTTTCGATGTCAAATACATTCTGAAGGAAGGTCTGTCACTCTGAATGAAGCGTAGCGGAGTGGAGAATCCATATCCTTATAAAAAAAAATCTTATGGATTCTTCGCTCCGCTCAGAATGACAAGAATAAAGATTTTGCTTAAAAGAAAGCTGTTGCCTTTTTTCGCTGGAGCAGTAGTAAATGATTGCTTCGTTCCGTTAAGCTTGATTTCTGAATGACAGCGCCATTACATGAATTTCTTTTCGGTTTGTTATTGCCGGAACAATTGCTTATTCGGTTATGATATTACGATCGAGCCTTATTTTCTGACGGTGAAAACAACGGAACGTACTGCATTTCTATAGTTGAAAACACGAATATGTGTAGCCCATTCCTCCTTGAGAACGGCATTGTCTATTTAAAAACTATCTCCTGGACCATTGCTTTTTCAAGCGATTCATTCAGGCGGCGGATAATCTCTTTTTTCCTGTAGTTGAGCTCCATTCTCCATGCCGGGTTCCTTACCCTGATATGAAGTTCGCCACCGGAAAACCTCTCGACCGAGGTAACTGCCGATATCGCTTCACCTACGACACTGTCCCATATCCGAATAGCTTTGTACTGTTCATATGCATCCTTTATGCCGAGTGTCCTGCACATTTCCACGACTATTTCGGACATGCTTTTCGGGCTTTTCGTTCTCGTCAACCCTGTTCCTCCTTTTTGTCCTTGAACTCTTCAATGGATATTGCCTTGATGTTGCCCTTTTTCCTGTTTTCCGTCGACGTGATGACGCTTTGTCCGAATGTTCCGAGAACTTCCAGTATTCTTTGTATCCTTCTCGTATCAAGTTCGCTGAAAATGTCGTCGAGCAGGGATATCGGGCTTTCACCGAGCAATTCGCCGTAAAACTTCTGCTGTGACAATTTCAGGCATATCAGGATCGTCCTTATCTGCCCCTGTGAAGCATATCGCCTCGCATCTCTGCCTCCAAGCAGAAAGCCGAGATCGTCCCGGTGAGGACCTGTCATGGTCTGTCCCCTCATGATATCGTTTTCCTCGGTACTCCTGTATCTTTCAATGAAACGCCCTCGAAGACTTTCTTCCTTTTCATTCCCCAATGATCCGGGTAATGATGAACGGTAAACGATACCAGGATCTTCCCTTATATCGAGCTCTCTGTACATGTCGCCGATGCGTAGCGAAAAATCATCGATAAACTTTTTCCTTCTCATCGTGACCGATGCAGCGATTTCCGCAAGTTTTTCGCTCCATACCGAAAGCGTCGCATCGTTCCTCGTTTTTCTCTCGCTCAACTGTATGAGCAATGCGTTGCGCTGTGCAAGAACCCTTCTGTATTCCAGCAGATCTTCAAGATATCTCCTGTCTGTCTGGCTTATCGCATTGTCGATGAATTTCCTTCTTTCCGATGGCATTCCCGTTACGATGCCTGTCTCCGATGGAGAGAATGTAATGCACGGGATACTCCCGACATGACGTGAGAAGGGCTTGACTTCGCTCTGGTTGACGATGAGTTGCTTTTCCTTCTGTTTCGTATAGGAAATCTGTACCTGCTGCTCTCTCCCGGTATCGCTTCTGAACTCTCCCTTGACGGTGAAAAAGTCTGCAGACCATTCGAGACAATCACCATCGACGGCGCTGACAAACCCTTTTGTCAGCGCACAGTAGTGTATGCCTTCCAGCATCGACGTTTTACCGCTGCCGTTCGGACCGTAAATGAGATTGATTCCTTCTTCCGGTTCGTATGTCAGGGACTTGTGGTTCCTGAAATTTTCATACGATATTCGCTGCAGTATCAAAAACTTCCCTCATTCGTCAATTGTTTATCCTTACCGGCATGACCAGGATGATGAGCTTGTCCGCTGACTCCCCGCTTTCTGGTTTGAAGATGACCGCAGTTGTCGGGCTTTTCAGTTCGATACGTATCTCTTTTTCGTCGATATGCGCCAGCGCAGCTTCTATAAACCGGGAATTGAATCCGATGGTGAGAGGTTCCCCCTGATAGGCGCATGATAGCTCCTCATGAGCCGATTCGCCTTCGTTGGTATTTTCCGCAGTAATTTTCAGGAGTTCTCCGCTGATCTCTATTTTCACGTCACCTATGCTTGAAAATCTTGCAACCCTTCTGACGGAATCATAGATGAGTGAACGGTCAATGGTCAGGTGTTTGTCATGCTCCACCGGAATGACCGCTTCGTAATTCGGATATGGTTCGACGATCAGTGCAGCGTCGAGGATGATGTTCCCGCTGGTGAACCTCACAAAATGCCTGTCTTCATCTATGGACATGGCAACCGAGTCGTTCTGCGCAAGTTTCTGAAGTATGGAGAGCACCCTTGCCGGAACCACTATTTTCTGTTTTTCCTTGAGATCGAGCGATGAATCCTTCCTGCACCTGACAAGCCTGTGACCATCCGTTGAGACTGCGGTAATAACGCTTCCTTCAAGTTCGAAAAGAACTCCCATCATTGCAGGCCTCATGCCATCAACGCTGCACGCGAAAATTGTTTTCTGGACTATATCGAGTATGTCCGGAGTAGCGAGCTCAAGCGAAATATCATAAACCTTGTCCTGTTTTTCCGGTTTGCTCTCGAACTGACAGGGCATCCTGTACCTGCCCTTGTCCGTTGTTATCTGCACAATACCCTGGTCACTGATTTCCTGTCTGTCAATGGTGAAGGTGACCGAGGTGTCGTACATGCTCCTGAGAAAATCCTGCAGTGTCCTTGCCTTGATACCGATGTTACCGTTATCAGCTGTTTCGACTTCGATCCTGGCAGTAATGGATAACTCGCCGTCTGTAGCGAAAATGGTCATACCCCCTTTTTCAAGGGTCAGATGGATGTTTTCGAACCTCGGATCGATGCTTTTTGAAGGGATGGCCTGAGCAACTTTGCTGACAGCTTCCTGCAGTTGCCGTATTGAGGAAATGATTTTCATCTGCTCCACTATTAACTATTTATTTTTTAAAAAAAGATTTGTTGATGTTGTTGTGTCTGTTGATATCTGGACTACTAACGGAACTGATCCTCTAACTTATTTATTTTTTATTATTTAAAAAAAATTTCATCATTGTTTGATTGTTGATAACCGACCATGCCGCTCTGTTCATCATGTTTGTCGTTTGTTGGCAGTTTTACCGTCACCAGCTCCATTGTTGACAGGTACCCTGTTTATCAAGATGCGCTCAACAGGTTTCCCACAGCTTGTTCACATGGTGAAGCTACATGGAAAGAATCTCAATTCTTTTCTTTATTTCCTCGAGTTTTTTCCTCTCTTCGGTAATCGAGTCATTCCTTTTGCCGATGGTATTGACCGCATGGATGACCGTAGAGTGGTCCCTGCCCCCGAAATGAAGGCCAATGGTTTTCAGTGAGGAATCGGTCATCATCTTCGAAAGGTACATTGCGATCTGTCTTCCCATCGCGATCTCCTTTTTCTTCGATTTACCCTTGAGATCGTTCGGAGTGATCGAGAAATATGAGCAGACGGCTTTTTCGATGGTATCGAGCGTGAGTCGTTTCGCCGTATGCCTGATGATATCCTTCAGTGTAGATTTTGTGAACTGAAGATCGATATCCCTGTTGTCGAGAGACTGAGCGGCCAGCAGTTTGACGATGCACCCTTCAAGTTCACGAACGTTGTCGGTGACATTGTTCGCTATGAACTCGATGACCGCTTCATCGAGATTCACACCGCTCTGGTGAAGCTTGCTGAGAATGATTGCCTTGCGGGTCTCGTAGTCGGGTGGCTGTATATCCGCGGAAAGGCCCCAGTTGAAGCGCGAAATGAGACGGTCTTCGATACCCTTGATTTCCTTGATCGGCCTGTCTGCGGAAAGGATGATCTGTTTGTTGGACTGGTGAAGGGTGTTGAAAATGTGGAAAATCTCTTCCTGTGTCTTCTCCTTGCCGGAAAAGAACTGGATGTCGTCGATGATCAGGACGTCTATCGAACGGTAGAAAGCCGAAAATTCCTGGATTTTTCCGTTCTGTATGGCATTGACGAAGTCGATAGCGAATTTTTCGCTCGAAACGTACAGTACGCGGTCGGTAATCTTGTTTTCCCTCACCGTGTTGCCGATGGCCTGGATCATGTGGGTTTTTCCGAGACCGACACCGCCATAGATCACAAGCGGGTTGAAAGCGTTCTGGCCGGGGTTCTGGGCAACCGATTTCGATGCTGCAAATGCAAGCGAGTTGCAGTCTCCCCGAATAAGGTTGTCGAACATGTATTTCTGGTTCAACTGCGTTTCGAAACGCGCGAGATTGCGCTCGAATGCAGCGGATATCTTCGGTGAAGCGTTTTCCCGGCTGCGGCGATCCGCAGCGAAATCGTCATTGATGACGTTCTGGTGCGGCAGTTCTATGGTTACAGGCAGTCCCTGCGATTTATCCATGACAATGGAGTACATCAGCCTGGCTTCTTCGCCGATAACGCAGGTGAGTGCCTTTTTGAGGAATGAGGAGTAGTTTTCCTCGATCCATTCGTAAAAAAACTGGCTCGGGACCTCGATGGTCAGTTCGTTTCCCGAAAAGCCGACAGGTTTTATAGGCAAAAACCAGGTCTTGAAGGCGAGCGGGTTTATTTTATCCCGGATGTCATTGAGGCAGGCGTCCCAGATCTGGCGTTCCATAGAAAGCTGTATATGGTTCGATACCTGTGGATTATCCGGTAAAAACGTTGACGTAACTTCAGACATAGGGTTCTGAAAAAAATGGGAATTTGAGAGAAATGGGGCAGAGCTCGAAACACCATCAACATTTACTGTTCACAAGTTACAGTTTTAAGTGGATAAAAAACAATTTCGTTTCTCGTTTTTAAGTCCTGGCCCGATCGATTCAGAGAAAACGTTTTCCACATGGTATCTTGTTTATTTTATTTTATTTAGCCGGGGTAACCTGAAAAGTAATCCACATGTGTGCATTTCTCTGTCGTCCCGTTTGGCATGGTGATCCGGGTTGTGAAATTTTTTTATCAACATTTTATCCACATCCCATTCCTGTTATGCCGGATATGTGGAAAAGGTGAAAAGCCTTTTGAGTTGGATGCATGTTTTGTTTGTTAATAAACGTTCATTATGCTAAATTGCATGCCCTGAAATTTTGATTACTTAAAAACGGTGCGGAGCACATACCAATGAAAAGAACCTATCAGCCAAGGAATAGAAAAAGAAGGAACAAGCACGGCTTCAGGCAGAGGATGGCCACAAAGAATGGCAGGAAGGTCCTTGCTTCGAGGCGTGCCAAAGGTCGCCACTCGCTGAGTGTCAGCAGCGCGATGGGCACTGCAAGCCGTTAACCGGCCGATACCGGTTTTTCCGGTTTGCTGAAACCCTTGATGTTTTCAGGCATTGAACAAGGTACACGTCCATTCCCTGCGCAAGTATGAAATCCTGCGTGCCAGAAGCCTGACCGCGCGCCTTTTCAAAGCAGGGAAAAGTGTCAGGGGTGTTTTCCTGACCATCGTTTACACGCATCTTATGCCTGAAACCTCCTTTTTCAGGGGAAACAGTACTGTCCTGTTCGCTGTCAGCAAGCGTAATGTTCCTTCCGCAGCGGTGCGCAACCGTATTAAAAGATTGATGAGGGAAGCATACCGGCTTGAAAAGCCTTTTTTCACGAGTTCTTCCGGGGGTCCGGAAAATCCTGTCAGCATGGCTTTTGTCTATACCGGGAGGAAAACAGCAGTCCCGGGCCTCGATGAATTCAGAAATGAGATGAGATCGCTGATGAGGCATCCCGGGCAGTGTTGAGGACCCGAAGATGCCGGAAATGACTGATGAAAAAAACCGGTCCTAACCGGGCAACATTACAGAACGATGAGCAGAGGTCATGTTTTCAACCAGCTTCCGATAGCGCTGATAAAGTTTTACCGGGCGTTCCTCTCTCCTCTGTTCGGTCCTTCCTGCAAGTATTACCCTACCTGTTCAAGTTATGCCCTTGAAGCGTTCCAGGTGCATAATCTTTTCTATGCATCGTTTCTGACGGTTTGGAGGGTTCTACGCTGCAATCCATTTTCAAAAGGGGGGTACGATCCCGTTCCCCCGGGCAAACAACAGATTTACAGCAAAACAAACAAAGAGAGTTGTAATGGATAAAAATTCGGTGACAGGCCTTGCACTTATTGCCATTATCATGATCGTATGGCTTCAGTTCATGTCCCCGGCAAAAAAAACACAGCAGCCCCCACAGGCCGCTACAACCGGCCAGACTGCAGCGGCATCTGCCCAGAATCCCGTTTCACCACCGCCGCCGACCGCGAATTTCGGTGTTTTCGCATCTTCAGCTTCAGGTACCGAACGCATGACAACCATAGAGAACGACCTTTTCCGGGCAACGCTCTCTTCTAAAGGTGCAACGCTCAAATCTCTTGTGCTTAAAAAACACCTCGACGGCAACCTCAAACCGTTCAATCTGGTGAGCAACACCGGAAAGGGGGCCATATCGCTGCTTTTCCAGACGAAGGAAGGCAAGAAAATAGATACCCGGGATCTGTACTTCACTTCTGTCACCGCCGATACGCTCCGTTCCATTACCGGCAATCAGACCTATGCGGTCAGCTACCATCTCGATGTCGCTCCCGGACAGGCGCTCGATATTACCTATCTGTTCAGCGGACAGAGCTACAAGGTCGATTATGACGTGAAGATGACCGGCCTGTCAGGCGAACTTGCCGGCAGCGAATACCAGCTTCAGTGGGACGGCGGACTTGTATACACAGAAAAAAACAGGGAGGAAGAGGCTACCAACACTCTTGCAAGCGCTTACCTCGGCGGAAGCCTGGTCAAGCTCGATGCATCGAAAGAGAATCAGTTCTACAAAGAAGAGCAATCCGGTGAAGCAAAATGGGTCGCTGTCCGGGACAAGTATTTCGTTTCTGCACTTATCCCGAGGGAAAGGTCGACTGGGATTTACATTGAAGGCAGAAAGTCGCCGGGAAATCATTTTGAAAATTATCTCGTAGCCCTGAAAATGGGCGTTCCTTCAACCGGCAGTCTGGTTGACAACCATTACGGCATCTATCTGGGGCCCCTCGACTATAACATCATGAAATCCCAGAAAGCCGGTCTGGAAAAACTCCTCGACTTCGGCTGGGACTGGTTGACAAGGCCATTTGCCGAATTCATCATCCTGCCGGTTTTCAACTGGATGAACACGTTTATCAGCAATTATGGCATCATCATCATCATTTTCGCTTTCCTGATCAAGCTGGTCACCTATCCGCTCACCATGGCTTCGACCAAGTCGATGAAAAAGATGACCGCCCTCCAGCCGATGCTCAAGGAGCTTCAGGACAAATACAAGGACAATCCTGAAAAAATGCAGAGCGAACTTGCAAGGATTTACAAGGAAGCCGGCGTCAACCCTCTCGGAGGATGCCTTCCGGTGCTTTTGCAGATGCCGCTTTTGTTCGCGATGTTCTATGTTTTCCGCTCTTCGATCCAGCTCCGTCAGCACGGTTTTCTCTGGGCCAGGGACCTTTCTGTTCCCGATTCCATACTTGATTTCGGTTTTTCCATCCCCATGTACGGTGACCATATCGCGGTTTTTCCGATCCTTATGGCGGTGACGGTTTTCATCCAGCAGAAAATCACCCCTACCACCCAGACCAACGACCAGATGAAGGTCATGATGTATATGTTTCCGGCCATGATGCTGCTGTTCTTCAACAACATGCCGGCGGGTCTCGGTCTCTACTATCTGATGTTCAACATTTTCAGCGTTGCCCAGCAGTTCTGGATCAATAAAACCACCACGGCCGCTGACGTGCCGAAAATCAGCCCAAGCCCGGCTGCAGCTGGAAAATCCGGCCAGAAGAAAAAAGGGGGCCCAAAAAAGTAAGGATATCGTATGTCCCCAATCGAACGGGCGGATGCCTGGCTGTTCCAACTCATCAACCTCCGTATGGTCCATCCGGTGGCAGACGACCTGATGGTTTTCCTTACAAAAGGCAGCCTTTCGAACCATATCTTCCTGTTGGCCATCGTCTTTATCATTATCCGGAAGGGGAAACATGCCCTTCCGGTTCTCCTGCTCACCTTCGCTGCCATAGGCATAGCCGACTATACCGCATCTGGAATCCTGAAACCCCTTGTCCAGAGGGTTCGACCCTGTTTCGCACTCGAGCACGTCAGGCTGCTCGTCGTACAGGTCAGGAGCTTTTCCTTCGCATCTTCACATGCGGCAAATTCCGCCGCCGCCGCCGCCATGACCTGGATTTTTTTTCACCATGGGCCTCTCGTTGAAAGGCTCTTTGCCTGGCTGATGGCTCTTCTCGCTTTCCTGGTAGCCTACTCGAGGGTTTACGTCGGGGTTCACTATCCCGGTGACATTCTTGCTGGTTTGGCTATCGGCATCTGCAGTTCTCTTATCCTTTACGGGACCTTTTCCTGGGTGCTCAAGAACCTTGTCCAGAAAGGTATCCTGCGAAATGAACCGGGACCCTATGGCTGACCGCTCCTGGGGCATCGATCTCGGCGGCACCAAAATCGAAGCGGTCGTCATCGACAGCACGATGCGTACGCTTGCGAGGCGCAGGATAGAAACTCTGGCGGGGAAGGGGTACGCTCATATCCTCCTTCGGATCAGGGAACTTCTTGCCATGGTTTCGGATGAAACCGGCTTTCCCCTGCCCGACCGAGTGGGCATCGGCACCCCTGGCCGTTATGATGGGTACTCGCGGGCCATGAAAAATTCCAATACCGTTTCGCTGAACGGCAGGAACCTGAAAACCGATCTTGAGCAGACGCTCGGCATGGGTGTCCTCATGGAAAACGACGCGAACTGTTTCGCTCTTGCCGAATCCCTCATGGGTGCCGGCGGCCTCCTTATGCAGGACCCGTCGAAAACGGCATTAGGCGTCATCCTCGGTACCGGGGTCGGGGCAGGTATCGTTTCGCATGGCTGCGTCCGGCGGGGGGCCCACGGTATCGCTGGGGAGTGGGGGCACAACGAGCTTGTTCCGGGAGGCGAACCTTGTTATTGCGGCAGGAATGGTTGCGTTGAAACGGTCATTTCCGGTCCGGCGCTTGAACGCTATTACATCAGTCTTTGCGGCCGGGTGAAACCGTTGAGGGAGATAGCTTCGGATGCCGCCACGGATAGCGCAGCTCACGCGACGATCGAACGGCTGATCGCATATTTCGGCAAGGCGCTTGCTACGGTCATCAACATTCTCGATCCGGACCTCTGCATTCTCGGCGGAGGCGTGGGAAACATCGATCAGCTCTATTCTCCGGAAGCCCGGCAAGAAATTGAAAAACACCTGTTCAACAGCGAACTGAGGATTCCGCTGCTGAAGCCGCAGCTTGGAGACAGCGCCGGGGTATACGGCGCGGCATTGCTTTTACAAAATCATTGATACGCATATGGGTACAGGCACCATACGGAAAGGGGATATAATAGAACTTGAAATAACGGATTTTGCCGAAAAGGAGCAGTGCTTCGGGCGGCTGGATAACGGCATGGGTGTCATGGTTTCCGGCATGCTCGCCATCGGGGACACGGTTTCGGCACGGGTGCGCAAGGTCAGGCAGCGCTATATCGAAGCCGAGTCGCTGGCCGTCATCGAACCGTCCGGAGACAGGACCGAGCCGCCATGCGGCTACTTCGGCGTCTGCGGTGGCTGCAAGCTCATGCACGTGAGTTACGAGGCACAGCTCCGCTACAAGCAGAGGAAGGTCAGCGATGCGCTCGTCCACCTGGGGAATTTTTCAGATCCCCCCGTATCCGATGCGGTGTCTGCCGGCGATCCTGTCCATTACCGGAACAAAATAGAATTTTCCTGTTCGGCAAGGCGCTACCTG
>CAIYPU010000106.1 GCA_903928225.1 uncultured Chlorobiaceae bacterium | reverse complement strand
TCCGAGCATATCCATTACTCGCTCAATCTCGATTCGGAGTATATCCGCTTCGACGATCTGCAGGAATCGGTGTTCCGTTCGGATTTTATCCTTTCATTCGAGCGTTATACAAAAAAGTTCCGCCTGCTCTGCCGTCCCGACCTGGTTGACAGGATCGTCGCGTCCGGTGACGAGATCATGGGGATGCTGCGCCGGCAGGGTCGTATATTACCTGAAAACATAAACTGACAAAACCATGGAACAGCAGGACAAGTTTTACAAGGGGCTTTTCTACGGCGCCGTCCTCGGTGCCGCCGCAGGTACAGTCATGGGATTACTGTTCGCTCCCCGCAAGGGAACGGAGACCCAGCAGATCATCACCGGCACGATCAAGAACGCGCTCGACAAGGCAAACGACTATTACGAGAGCAGCGAAACGGATGTCGCATTCAGCAACGACGCGAAAAAACGCTCGCAGGAGATCATCGACACCGCCCGCGAAGAAGCGAAAAAAATCCTCAGCGAAGCCAACAGCATCATCAGGGAAATCAGGGGAATCCCCAAAACACAGGAAAACTGAGCCATGCTTACCTACCTGCAGGCCGGTCCTGAAAAGCCCGGCACCCATACGATCGTGCTCCTGCACGCGTTCCCCCTTTCGGCGGAGATGTGGAAGCCTCAGCTTTACGCGCTGGGCCGCGCCGGGTTCAGGGTGGTTGCCCCGAATGTGTTCGGCGTAGAAGGGTCGGAGGAAAAAACCGGCTGGAATTTCACGGAGTACGCCCATGAGCTTGCCACCCTCATGGACTCCCTCGGCATAGAAAAAGCCACGATCGCAGGCCTTTCCATGGGCGGCTACCAGGCTTTCGAGTTTTACCGCCATTATCCCGAGAAAACCGTTTCGCTCGTCCTGTGCGACACCAGGGCGGAAGCCGACACACCCCAGGCGAGGGAACAGCGGGTAAAGTTCATGGAATCGGTAGACGCTTACGGGGCGGAAGAAGCCATACACCGCATGGTTCCAAACTACTTTGCCGCGGGAACGTACAATTCGAGGCCCGAACTGGTCGAAGAAGCTTCGGCGATTATCCGCAGGCAGTCTTCGGAAGTGATCAATGCGGCAATGGGAGCAATCATGTCCCGCGCAGACTCCACGACGATGCTTTCGTCAATACGGTGTCCCGTGCTTGTGCTCTGCGGTTCGGAAGACAGGATGACTCTTCCCGAAGTCTTGCAGGACATCAGCGTGCACATCCGCGGATCGAGGCTGATCATGCTGGGCGGCGCCGGGCACATCTCGAACATGGAAAAGCCCGAGGCGTTCAACCGGGCAATCCTGGAGTTCCTGCACGCCGTGAACCATTCCTGAAGGTCAGGGAGGCCTTCAGGCCTCCAACCCGTCGAGAATATCGAAGAAGTTCGGGAACGAGACGCCCACGACATCGATATCGGTTATATCGAGCTCGCATCCCGTTGCCTTGCCTGCCACGGCGAAGCTCATGGCAATCCTGTGATCGTCGAAGCTTTCGATGACCGTCTTCCCCTGCGGGACCGCATTCCGGCCTTTGACCGTGAACCCGTCCGGGTACTGTTCACATTCGAACCCGAGCCGCTGCAGGTTGACCACGAGAGCGTCGATCCGGTCGCTCTCCTTCGTCCTCAGCTCTTCGGCGTGGTGCAGTTCGAACCTGCCGGCGGCAAAAGCCGAAAGCACGGCCAGCATGGGAATCTCGTCGATGACGAACGCCACCATCTGCGGATCGCTGATGGTCAGTGGAGCGATGCCCGAACGGTTCGAAACCAGGATATCGCCGATCGATTCCCCTCCGATCACCCGGCTGTTCTCTATCGTGATGCCTGCGCCGGCATCGCGGAGAATATCGAGGAAAGCCGCCCTTGTCGGGTTGAGGCAGACATCGCGGATGACGATCTCCGACCCTTTCGCAAGCAGGCCGAGCGCAACGATGAAACATGCCGCCGAAGGATCGGCCGGCACAAGGAAGGGTTTGGCTTCAAGGCGCTTCCTGCCGGGCACCACGATGATGCGCTCCCCTTCTTTCTCGATCGCTTCGAGACCGAGCATCACCTCGGTATGGTCCCGGGAACGGAGCGTTTCGATAATCCGCGATTCGCCGTCCGCATGCAGGGCGGCCAGAGCCACGAGGGACTTGACCTGCGCCGAAGGGACCGGCAGGCGGTACTCGATGGGTTTCAGGTCTTTCGTGCCGATGACCCGGACCGGGGCCGTGCCTGCTGGCGAAAGCCCGATTTCCGCCCCCATCATGCGCAGGGGATCGGCGATCCTTTTCATCGGGCGCTTCATCAGCGAATTGTCTCCGACAAGGACGCTTTCGAACGGCTGGGCCGCAAGGATACCGGCAAACATCCGCATGGTGCTGCCCGAATTGTTGCAGTTCAGGGGCGACGACGGGGCCTTGAAACCCCACAGGCCCGGAGACTCCATGACGACCCGGCGGATGCGGCGGCCATAGGCGCCGTCGATCTCCTCCTGCCTGAGAGTGATACCGGTGTCCTTCAGCACGCCGAGGGTCGACTGGTTGTCGAAACCTCCGGAAAAGTTGGTTATCTCCGTGGTGCCTTCCAGGAGGGAGCCGATCAGGGCGGCACGGTGGGATATCGACTTGTCCGGCGGCAGGGCCGTCACTTCACCTTTGAAAACTCTCATGAGTCAGCGGATTGTTATTGATTGACAAAAAAAAAGCAACTCCGGCAAAGGAGCTGCTTCATATAACCTGTTCCTTGCGGATTGATCATGAATTGCGTTCTTCATTTGCCCGCTGCGCCCTGCGCTTGCATCTCGAACGCTTCAGACGGTTATCAATCGAAGGTTTGACAAAGTATGCGTTTTTACGGAACTCCTTCAAAACACCTGCGCGCTCGTACTTCTTCTTGAAGCGTTTCAGCATTTTATCGATGGACTCGTTGTCATTGATCTGCACACTAACCAAAAAAATTCACCCCCTTTTACAGTTTCAGCGTCTAAGTTTCATTTTAATAAGATCGGTAAGGCTGTTATCCGCGCTCGCCTCTTTTTCAGGGTTGACTCGGACATTTTCGAGCAGCTGCTTTTTGCCGCTCTTCGAAAATTCTACGATAATGACATATGCACCGCTGCCGGTAGCGTGCTTTTCCCTGACCACTCCCACCTCGCCGAGGGACTTGTGGAAGAGGGCATCGCCTTTGGCATAGATTCCATGCGGGGAATAGACCTGGCACTCTTCAGGGTTCAGTTCGCAGGGGCTGACATCCCGGGCGATCTGAATCTGCCATTCCTTGAGAAGATGGACCTGGTTGCATTCCGCACACCTGATCCAGTACTGGTTTTCAGCTGCGGAAACGACTTCTCCGGATGCAGCTTTGCCGTCCTTCCCTTTTTTCTGGGTAGTTGCCGTCAGAAGATCGTCGTCTTTCGGTTTGTCACTCGGCATCCATTCACCGACAAACACCTTTTCAGTGATGCGGCCGCACCCCTCACAAAAGCTGGCTTCAATCTTGCCATCCAATATGAACTGCCTCTTTCTGGACTCTACCTTCATATAATCGTGCTGGTTGTTGAACCGCTGAAACACGGCCGGGCTTCACCTTGTAGCCGCCCCGGCTGAAAAATCGCTCTTGCAGCAGGATACCCGGCTTTTTCAGCATTGCGCAATATACAGCATTGCGCAACAAAAAAAACAGGTTTGTTCAGGACTGCCTAATTACGGAAATCCCTGTAAAAAAACAACCGGAATTATTTTGCAATCCTCACTTGTGCGTAAGCGCGTCGATAAGATCCGATTTCGTTATCAGCTGAAGCCTTCCGTCGTTCAGGCTGATGAGTACACCGGATGCATTCTGCTGCAGCTTGCCGGACAGCTCCGAGATAGTGGCGTCGGGGAGGCATACCGGGAAAGGCTGCTCCATGAAGCCCACCACCTTCGAGTTCATCGCTTCATCGTTTTCGATGAGGATGGAAAGGATCTTGTTTTCACTGATGCTGCCGATCGGTGCGTTATAGGAAACGATGGGCAGCTGCGAGACGTCGTTCTGTTTCATCATTTCGAAAACTTCCGCAAGCGTGTTTTCCGGATAGGCAAAAATCAGGTCCTTTCTCGCCTTGAGCTGAATGATGTCTTCCGCAGTGATCTGATCGACGCTCGTTTTCGCCTTGCGGTAGAAACCATGGCTCCGCATCCAGTCGTCGCTGTACATCTTGCTGAGATAAAAGCCGCCGAAATCATGCAGCAGCGCAACCACGCAATCCCTTTCCCCGTATGCGGCGGCGGCCTTCAGCGCCGCGGCCATGACCGCGCCCGATGCACCACCTGCGAAAATGGCCTCGAGGCGCAGCAGGTCCCTGCCGCAATTGAAGGCATCGTTATCGCCGACCTGCACGACCTCATCGATGATCGACGGGTCCCAGAAGCCCGATGCATGCAGCGAACCAAGTTCCTCGATCTCCGAAGAAAATCGCCCGGTCGTCCCGCTGTCACTGAAAAGCCCGCTGTAAACCGAACCCATCGATTCAACGCCGATAATGCGCACGGCCGGGTTCTTCTGTTTCAGGCAATGGCCTATTCCGGTCACCATGGCGCCGGAAACGAGCGGAACAAAGACATGGGTAACCCGGCCTTCGGTCTGGCGCCAGATTTCCTCGCCGGTGATTTCGCTGTGGACCCGGAGGCTCACGGGATTGTCATACATGCCGGCAAAGAACGCGTTGGGAATGTTGCGCACCAGGCTTTCGGCCACTTTCATGCAGCTGCGCGGCTCTCCCGGCAGCGCATCGGACGGGGTGATGACCAGTTCCGCACCGACAGCCCGCAGGAGGTCCTGCTTTTCCTTGGATATTTTTTCCGGAGCGGCAAGCAGCATTTTGTAGCCCCTGCTCACGCCCGCCATTGCCAGGGCGATACCGCTGTTGCCGTACGTCCAGTCCACGAGGGTCATGCCGGGATGGATCAGCCTGCGCTCCTCGGCATCGTTGATGAGGGCCGAAGCGACACGGCAATAGGGCGAACAGGCCGGGTTCATGTATTCGAGTTTGGCCATGAGTTGCGCCTGAATGCTTCGATCCATCCGTTTCAGGAGGACAAGAGGCGTTTCGGCATTCAGCCCGAATATATCGTGGTTCGGCATGATGGTGGCGGAAAAATGGATTAAATGAACAGCGGGCCTTG
The DNA here is from genome assembly GCA_903928225.1 of uncultured Chlorobiaceae bacterium. GTDB lineage: Bacteria > Bacteroidota > Chlorobiia > Chlorobiales > Chlorobiaceae > Chlorobium. Next base: position 4,772 of record CAIYPU010000106.1, on the reverse strand, counting down.
ACGGCACTAAAGGAAAATATACATTGTCCTTACAAGATACCTAACCCGGAACCGTTTCGGCCCTTGATATTCAGAAACAAAATACGTTTTTTCAAAAGAATGTTCCGGAAGCGGCGATCATCGCCGCAAGCGTGGCCCTTCAGGCTGCAAAACACGGTAACCGCAAGAATCGATATGCGTTATGGACTATAATGAACAGCTCTTCCAGGAGGGAGCCGCTGATGCCGAACCGATGACCCAGGCACTCGTTTCCCTCGGGAATCTCCGGCACAATGTGCGCTCCATCCGGGAAAGGATCGGGGAAAAACCGGGGATCATGGGTATCGTCAAGGCAAACGCATACGGCCACAGCGCGCTTCAGGTTTCCGCTTCGCTCGAATCGCTGGGCATCAGGGACTTCGGCGTGGCGAACATCCACGAGGCTGTCGAACTCAGGACCGGTGGATCACTGAAAAAAGCGCCTTCCATCCTTGCATTCTCCTCGCCGCTGCCATCCCAGTTCGAACAATACCTGCGCCACGACATCGACATGACGGTCTGTGATGCCGGAACCATAGAAACAGCCGAAGCGGTCGCCGCCTCGCACGGCAAAACCATGAACGTCCAGCTGAAAGTGGATACCGGCATGGGAAGGCTCGGCGTCAGCCCCGGGGATGCCATGGAACTGCTCCGGAAAATCGACTCGTTTCCGCATCTTGAACTGAAAGGCATCTATACCCATTTTGCGGAAAGCTCCGAGCCGGAAGGATTTACGGCAAAACAGCTCTCGCTCTTCACCGGCCTTGCATCGGAATACGAACATACCGCATCAAGAAAAATCCGCAAGCATGCGGGCAACAGCGGCTCGATACTCACCATGCCGGATTCCTGGCTCGACATGGTAAGGCCTGGCATCCTGCTCTACGGCTACCACCCCTCGGACAACACCGCGGTGAGGCTCGACGTCCGCCCGGTCATGCAGGTGGAGTCGAAAGTCATTTTCATAAAAGATGTCCCCGCCGGAACCACGGTCAGCTACAACCGCACCTGGGCCGCGCCTGGACCGCGCCGGATCGCAACCATCGCGGCAGGCTATGCGGACGGATATTTCAGGGCGCTCTCCGGCAAGGCGACCGTCACGATAAACGGAAAATCCTTCCCCCAGGTCGGCACCGTCACGATGGACCAGATCATGGTGGACCTCGGCGACGACCGCGGGATCGAAAAAGGCGACAGGGCCGTGCTTTTCGGATGGGACGGACCATCGGCCGATACGGTTGCAGGCATCGCCGGCACCATCAGCTACGAAATCCTCTGTTCGGTTTCTTCAAGGGTCAAACGCGTTTTCATGTAATATGGGGAATGGATAATGGGGGACTTTTTCAGTGCTGAGTGCTCTTTTTCAGTGCTGAGTGCTCTTTTTCAGTGCTGAGGACTGAGGTCTCAGGACTAAGCATTCTTTTCTTTCCCAGTCCTCAGCACTCAGCACTCAGTCCTCAGCACTCAGTCCTCAGTCCTCAGTCCTCAGTCCTCATTCCTCAGTCCTCAGCACTCAGTCCTCAGCACTCAGTCCTGAGTTCCCCACTCCCCAACCACAACAAACCCCTCTACTCTTTAGACTTAAATTTCGCAGCGTCTATAATCGACCATAAATGAATGATCCAGCCTAACATTACGAACCATAACGCACCGGCCAGAACAAATTGGACAATAGCCATAAGCAGCCTGCCCTGGAGAAGCTGCCCCAACCCCGGAATAAAAAAACTGCACAATGCAGCCAGTACGTTTCCACCCGATCCCTGACCTGACATATATCCTCCTTTTCTGTGATATCGACTGAACTACAGCAATAAATTGTCAAATCATTTCAACAATAACAATGGTCTGGAGAGCTGGGAATAGGTAAACTCAGCACTCAGCACTCAGTCCTGAGTTCCCCACTCCCCAGTCCTCAGCACCCAATCCCCAGACGAAGTTGCGCGGGAATTACGATATGGTTATACTCTACAGGAGTACATAATCTGCATCATGAATCCATATGAACGTTCGTCAGGAAGAAAAGAGAACAATCGATACGCTGATCGGAAAGGTTATGGAAAAGCACCCTTATATCCGCCTTTCCATCCTGTTCGGTTCATTCGCCAGTGACAAGGCAATGGCGGAGAGCGACCTCGACATCGCAGTTTCTGCAGACGCTCCTCTCGACGCTGCATCTAAAATAAAACTTATCGAAGATCTCGCCCTGGCAACCGGTCGTCCGGTTGATCTCGTCGATCTCCGGACGGCAGGTGAACCCCTGACGGGGGAAATCCTACGGAAGGGAAGAAAAATTACAGGCGATCCATCCGTTCGTGCGTTTTACATCTTCCGTCATCTGATTGACGAAACTGATTTCATGCCGTATCGCAAGCGGATTCTCGAAGAAAGGAGAAAGGCATGGATTGGCAGCTGATCGAACAGAAACTTGAATCGCTGCGCCGGGCCCTTGCACGTGTCAGGGATAAATGTCCCCGCGAAGCCGAAACCCTTTCGAAGGATTACGATGCCCAGGATATCCTGACGCTGAACCTGACGAGGGCTGTCCAGTTATGTGTCGATATCGGGGCTCACATCATTGCCACGACTGACGCTCCGGCCCCCGACACGATGGGCGGAACATTCGACCTGCTGCATGAAGCCGGTGTCATCGATGCCGATCTTGCCTTGCGTATGAAAAAAGCGGTAGGCTTCCGAAATATTGCGGTACACAATTACGATACCGTTAACTGGGATATCGTTCATTCAATCGCCATGCACCGGCTGCAGGACTTCGAAGCATTTGCCCTCGCCGTCGTCAGATGGCTTGATCTGCGCGATGAGCGATGAGCGATGACCAATGAGCAATGAGCAATGAGCAATGAGCGATGAGCAATGAGCGATGAGCAATGAGCGATGACCCCATTCCCCATTCCCCATTCCCCATTCCCCATTACCCATTACCCATTACCCATTACCCAGTCCTCAGCCCTCAGTCCTCAGTCCTCAGTCCTCAGTCCTCAGTCCCCAGTCCCCAGTCCCCAGTCCCCAGTCCTCAGTCCCCAGTCCTCAGTCCTCAGTCCTCAGCCCCCACTCCCCACTACCCATTACCCAGTTTCCGAATCATCTCTTCGAGCGGAACAGCCTCTATATCCTGAGCGATCGGATAACGCTCCTTACCTGGATAGACGACATATTTCCGCGCTGGTCCAATATCGGCACACGAGGCATGAAAACCCCTTTCAAGCTTTGGAGAAAGACTGCGTTTGATTTCAAGAGCCCAGAGATCACCACCCGGCCAGGAGAGAAGCAAGTCTATTTCCGCCCCGCCGCCAGTCCTGTAAAAAAACCCCTGAACCCCGTCCGGGGCGCTGTTCAGAATATTCTCGATCACAAAACATTCCCAGCTATTGCCGATGACCGGATGAGCGAGCAGTGCTTCCTGGTCAGCTATAGACAAAAGTGCATGCACAATGCCGCTGTCGCGCACATAGACTTTTGGCGAACGGACAAGCCTTTTTCCTGCATTGGTATGCCACGGCATCAGTCGCCGGACAAGCAGCAGATCGACAAGCAGGTCGATGTAATTCCCAACGGTTTTAACATCTGCCCCGAGGTTCCTTGCAAACTGGGAAAGGTTAAGAAGTCCTCCCTGGTTCCATGCAAGCATCGTCCAGAACCTGCGCAGCGTTTCCGCTGCGATGCGCGGACCGAACTGCGGAATGTCCCGTTCAAGGTATGTACGTATAAAGTTCTGCCTCCATCTGAAACTGTCCCGGCTGTTCTCGGCAAGCAGACTTTCAGGAAATCCTCCCCTGATCCACAACTCATCGGAAAGATCACTCCCTGCTTCGGAAACAGTGAACGGTGGTAACTCAAGATAGGCGATCCTCCCGGCAAGGGTTTCACCCGACTGTTTCAATAAATCGAGTGAAGCGGAACCAAGGAGAAGATAATAACCGCTTTTACGACCCTCGCGCCTGGCTCGGTCTATCAGGGAACGCAGCACCGGAAAAAGTCCGGGCTGCCGGTGCACTTCGTCGATAATGACCAGTTTGTCGAGGTGAGACGACAGGTAAAGCTCCGGCTGCGTCATCTTTGCCCTGTCCTGTTCCGATTCAAGGTCCAGGTAAAGCGCACCCCTTTCCCGTGCCACCTGAAGAGCAAGCGTCGTTTTTCCTACCTGGCGAGGTCCGAGAAGAGCCACAGCAGGAAAACGGTCGAGGTCATCAAGAATATGAGAATAAAGCGTCCTGTGAATCATCCTGTCATATTTGGAATATCATTCCGTGATTTACAAGGATAAATTACAAAAATCTGCTATCAGGGCAAAAATAGCACTCCTCAGTCCTGCGTACCCATTTCCCAGTACCCATTACCCACTCAGTCCTCAGCACTCAGTCCTTTTTTCAGTGCTGAGGACTGAGGTCTCAGGACTAAGCTTTTTTTTCTTACCCAATCCCCCCCTCTCCACTTTCCACTACCCAGCCCTCCAATGTTCTTGCTGCTTTTGAAAAATGTCCAACATCCTCTTGGATTCTTCGCTTTGCTCAGAATGACAAAATCGGAACTATTGCTGCCAACCGGCGCTAACCGGAATTGACAGTAAATTCACCAGAGCACTCAGCACTCAGCACTGAAACATCCCATTCCCCATTCCCCAGTCCCCGCTTAGTCCTCAGCACTCAGTCCTGAGTACCCCACTCCCCACTCCCCTTTTCTCTTTTACTGATGGATAGACTCTGAAAAATGACTATAATTCGAACTGAATAGTAGTC